>PAVP01000053.1 GCA_002713975.1 Acidimicrobiaceae bacterium
CCCGCAGGAAGCTTGGGCTAACCATTGGTCAGATGTGCAAGAGTTCTGTGGTGCACCGGCACAAGAGATGTTGTTTTGTGGAATGGCAATAGGTAAACGCGACGAATCAAAATCTGTTAATAGCCTCAGAAGTGATCGCATGGTTGTCGATGAGTGGACGACTTGGCTGTAAGGATTAGAGCATGAACGATATCTACGAGATGATGAGCACATTACGTGCGGTGCGTCGACTTCGCCCCGACCCCATCCCTGAGGACGTATTGAATCGGGTGTTGCAAGCGGCGGCTTGGGCTCCCACGGGTGGCAATATGCAACCCTGGCGCGTGATAGTGGTCACCAGTCCAGAGCGAAAAAAGGCACTTGCTGATATCTATCGACCGGCCTGGTACCGGTATGCGAAGGGCTATGACGCCAGGATTGAACAGCTGCCGGCGGATGAGGCCGAAAAAGCGCGCCGAAATCGAGTCGCGGGTGACTACTTA
Source organism: Acidimicrobiaceae bacterium (assembly GCA_002713975.1). GTDB lineage: Bacteria > Actinomycetota > Acidimicrobiia > Acidimicrobiales > Poriferisodalaceae > MedAcidi-G3. Next base: position 483 of record PAVP01000053.1, read on the forward strand.
GCAGATCACCTAGAAGAAGCTCCGTCGATCTTGATGTTCGTAGCGGACCCAAAAATGATGGCTATTACCGACGCAAAGTTAGACCGCATTTCGATGGTCGGTGGAGGTTCGGTGTATACAGCGGTGCAGAATGCAATGTTGGCTGCTCGCACTGAAGGTCTGGGTTGTGTTCTGACGACCCTGCACTGTTTGGCTGAAGATGAGGTCAAGGAAGCTTTAGAAATTCCGAATGACTGGGCGACCCTGGCGATGGTTCCGCTGGGCTATCCAGTTGGCACGGGCCACGGCACAATTACTAGGCAAACTCCGGAAACGCTTGCTTTCGATGATGCCTTTGGAGTGGCTTGGAGTTGAACCCAGAAGCCACTCGACGGCCGACTGTTTTTTCAGTCAGCGAAATTAGTGACAGCCAACCGGGCACAAGAAAGCCTGCGTCAGGAGGCTCGCTTCCCTTGATCGTGATGGCGGTTGTCGTCGTTGTGTGGGGGTTAGGGCCACCCATTACAAAACTGGTGACCGCTCCACCACTCATTGGAACCTTTGTCCGTTTCGGTATCTCATCACCGCTGCTCCTTATTGTTTTGGCAGCGAGGGGGCGAGTTTTGTCGCGCAAGATTCTTCTTGCGACAGCGCTCCCAGGTTTATCTTTCGGCTTCAATCTCATATTCGTTTTCTCGGCTCTTCAAGAAGCAACAGTCTCGGTTCTGTCGACAGTCATAGCGATGCAGCCGGCGCTTCTCTTAGTTTTTGCTGGACCGCTCTTTCGGGAATACCCATCTGGTCGGCAACTTGCATTCACCCTTTTGGGCGTTGTCGGTGCTGTTGGGGTAATTCTCGGTGCGGGCTCGCAGGTGCGATCCTCATGGCTCGGTATAGGGTTCGCGGCGCTTGCATTAGTTACGTTCACGCTTTATTTCGTTTTAACACGACTAGCCAGAGTTGACGATGAAGTAGATCCAATCGAATGGATGGCTGGTATCAACATCTGGTCATTCATATCGACAATCATTCCGATTTTGTTATTGGCCGATCGATCTGATTGGGCTCAGTTTGGAGGAGCCGATTGGTTGTGGATTTCGGTCGTAGCGTTCGTTACTGGTGTCTTTGGACATGTCTTAATGACATGGCTGCATGGCCATCTAGAAGCTGCCCGATCATCTCTATACATATTGACCATGCATCTGGTTGCTGTGGGGCTCGCATGGTGGATACACGATGAACCTATTACTTGGCTCCAGGGTATGTCCGGGGGAGTAGTGCTGGTTTGTGTGGCTCTGGTCGTTAGTGCTCCTGATCGCCGTGAGGTTCAATGATCGGGAAAAGACGGAACTCTGTCAGAAGATCAAATAGTTCTAGAACCAGGGATTGATTGCCTTCGACCGTGATGTTTCCCTGGTCCAATGAATCCGAAAATGATGCGACGCCCCCTAACGCGTCGGCCAGGACGTGGCGAGTGAGAGTCACCGTTGCTATGGCGTCGCTCACATGACGATCAGCTAGATGGTGTATCGCGCAATTTGTAATACCAAGAACGTGATTTTCTTTGAGGTCGGAAAAGGTCCAGTTGATTGTTATTTCTAAGTCGGAGATTGCTGAGGTAGCCAGTCGGACACCTATCGAATCAAACAGCTGCTCAGCGGTCATCGCATGGGCGAGTTGTCGCCCCCTACCAACAGTGATATTGGGAGATCCGTTGCGGAGTTCGTGAGCGCCGTAAAGGTACGCATTGCGCCACGTTCCAGATTCGGCTTGATAACCCAATTGTTCGAAAGCATCAGCTTGCAGCTCTCTTGCCTCTTGGTGTGATGGATCGGCAAAAACTAGATGATTCACCACCTGGGCTACCCAACGGTAATCACCGGCTTCGAAACTGTTTCGTGCTTGGCGCAGCACTTTTTCGGGGCCACCCATGAACTCCACATACTTCTCGCTGGTCTTTTTGGGAGGGTGAGGATTTAAGTGTGCTGGGTTGGCGTCGTACCAGCCTAAGTATTTGTTGTAGACGGATTTGACGTTGTGGCTGACTGTNCCGTAATAGCCCTGGACATGAGAGTCCGACGANAAACATTCAGGAAGCTCTAGCTCTTCCGCTATTTCNTTNGGNGTCCAACCGCGGTTCGCTAATCGCATNGTTTGATCGTGCATCCANCGATAAACNTCGCGTTGCTTCACCAANAATTCTCTCAGATCCTCTGTNCCGAAGCGAGGCCAATGGTGAGTAGCAATTAAGACATCGGAGCTGTCNGCCCACAGGTCTAGTGCTTCGTTTATNTATTTGGACCAGGCGAGAGCGTCGCGAGTTTGTGCTCCCCTGATCGGGTAGAGGTTGTGCANATTGTGAGTGCAGTTTTCGGCCATACACAACATTCGAAAATCAGGGAACCAAAAGTTCATTTCGGCTGGGGCNTCTGCATCAGGAGTATTTTGNAAGATGACTCGCACTCCGTCTATTTCCAGNTCGATNCCGGTTCTGTCGATGATTTCGGTTGGNGCGATGAGNCCTGATGGGCTGAAAGGGAGGGCTTTNCCAAGGCCGTTATCGATGTGACCTNTCGGTCCTGGAGGCAGGAATAGNCCGAACTGATACATNGCTCGGCGTGCCATTGCGGCNCCGGCGATAACGTTTTCGTTGACGACTTCTTCTAGAAAGCCTTCNGGTGCGATTATTCGAACGTCTCCGTTCTCAACNTCCTCAGGAGTCGTGACACCCAGAATCCCACCGAANTGATCTGCATGGGAATGGGTGTAAATGACGGCCTTNACNGGTCTTTCNCCGAGTTGTTCGTTAGCGAGCTTNAGGCATGCCTCAGCNGTCGCNGCTGTAGTTAAAACNTCAACCAAGATCCAACCGGAGTTNCCCGCTATGAGTGTCAAGTTCGAAATGTCGTATCCGCGAACCTGCCAGACGCCATCCATCACTTCGAAAAGGCCNTGGATGGCGTTCAGACGACCTTGGCGCCAAAGTCCGGGGTGCACNGTGTCGGGNGCNTCATGGTTTTCGCGTAAAAAGTCGTAACGGGCACAATCCCAAACCGTATGGTCGTCGACNGTAACTGTTCCTCCAGGGAGAGTTGCGATCAACCCACGCTGNGCTCTCTCGAAGTCAGCNTTGTCGTNGAAGGACATGGTTTCTGAAGCGAGAGCGTTTGCCTGAACTGTNAGTTCAGCNGCNCCCTTCGGAGCGTTATTTGCATCTGACATAGTGTTCCCTTGAGTGAATCTTGAGAATCTATCTTTCTTATTGGGTTGATTAGACCGATCCGTAGGTGNTCGANAATGACTTGGCGATTCGGTCTGTCATGATCTCTGTGGANCCATCNACATAGTTGGCNACCCGGGCGGCAGTNAATCTGTGTCCGATNAGGTGCTCTTCTCTCAAGCCGTTAGCACCCATAGCTTGAGCACAAGCTGCGATAGCTGATTCAGCGATCTCNGTNGCAAACTTCTTNGCATGNGCTGCGGGTAGNACCGCTGACTCGCTGTCGNCATGTTCTATTGCAGNAACAGCTTTGTTGGTCANGGCNCGAGCGGCNTCAAGTTGGTTAGCNACACGCGCTAANTGCCATGAGAGACCTTGGTGTTCGATGATCGGCTTTCCGAAACTTTCNCTTTCGGCTGCATACCCGACAGCTGAACGTAAGGAAGCCTCGATCATTGCGCAGCACATTGAGGCNACGTATGTTCTCGCTTCGTTGATGGTGGCTAATGCGGCTGAAAAGCCCTCACCTGCTGGTGCTAACAGGTCAGCTTCCGAAGCGAGGTAGTTGTCGAGTCGAAATCCGCCAGTTCCGATCGCGTGACTGCCGATTAGGTCGTACGGAGCGACTCGTTGAAAACCGGGTTGGGTTCCGTCGATGAGAAATGAGGCGATACCTCGAGCGCGTGATCCAGGGTCTGTTTGGACGTAGGCAACTATGACCGTGGAACTGGCGGCATTAGTGATCCAAGCCTTCTCACCATTNAACNTCCAACCTTTCGCATCGGNAGTTGCTNGAGTCGCGATAGCTGAGAANTCACTCCCTGCNTTGGGTTCNGTGAGNGCGCTGGACCCNAGTTTGTCGCCTGTGAGTAAATCNGAAAGAAAGCGACTGCNNTGTTCNTCGGTTCCGTGGCGAGCCAACCTTGCNGCGACNTTATGGGAGTTNACCAAACTGAAGGCATAGGGCATNGAAACTTCTGAGAGGACATCCAAAACCCGTAACTTTTGNCTGAAACTCATTCCGAGGCCGCCCAACTCTGGGTCTATTTCCATGCCCAGGAGGCCNAGTTGATGGGCTGACGCGATGACTTCTGCAGGGAAGACTCGATTTCTTTCCCAGTCGACAACCTGAGGACTAATGACGCGATCACGGAAATCTTGAACGTGGTCAAGAAGGTTTAAGAATTCGTCTTCAGATAATCCAATGGGTTGGCTCATGCTTTGACCCTAGATGCCTGCGTAAAGTCGTTCACCGTGGAAGACATATTCTCTCCTGACCGCTTGACCAAGGTGTTGCTATCTGGGGTAGCTCCCAAAGCTCAAGGTCCTGCTGCTGCGGTGGCAGCGGTAGCTCGTAAGGGCGAGTTGGGCCCCGAGATGTTGTTCATAGAACGCTCGACCAAGAAGGACGACCCATGGTCAGGCCAAATGGCTTTCCCTGGTGGAAGGGCGGAAGAAAATGATGATGACAGTCTGGCTACTGCCGTTAGAGAGACGAGCGAAGAACTTGGGATAGATCTTGAAGATTCGCTTTTGTTGGGTCGACTATCAGATTTAGAAGGAGGTCCTCGCGGAACACGTCAGCGACTTACCGTGACACCATACGTTTTCTGGCTTTCGGGACAGCGTCCGGTGAGCGACCCAAATCATGAAGTAGCAGGAGTTATTTGGGTTCCCGTTAGCGAGCTTCTTGAGCCAAGTCGTTACATCGAATATTTTTATCCCCCCCTAGGTTCAGATTCTTGGCCCGGAATCACCGTCGAAGGGGAAAGGGTGATTTGGGGTTTGACGCTGAGGATGCTTATTGATCTGTTTCGAAGACTCGGCCGACCACTGGCAATCAGGTCCTAGGGCGCTGCTGTGAATAGGCTGTTCCTATGAATCATCTGCCGTCCACGAATTCTGCTGGGCTGTCAAAAGCCTCCGGGTCTCATGACGTTGATGTAGTGGTAGTAGGCGCAGGGTTCGCCGGCATGTATATGTTGCACAGGCTTCGGACATGCGGATATTCGGTTCGAGTGTTCGAAGCGGGAACCGATGTGGGAGGTACGTGGTACTGGAATAGGTATCCGGGGGCTCGATGTGACGTTGAGAGCATGGAGTACAGCTATAGCTTCGACAAAGATCTTGAGCAGGACTGGGAGTGGACTGAGCGTTATTCGAGTCAGCCAGAAATTCTTGCTTATGCCAAGCACGTAGCCGATCGGTTCGACTTGCGGTCTGACATACGTTTTGAAACGCGAGTTGAATCAGCAGATTTTGATGAGGCCAACGGCGTGTGGCACGTACAGACAAGCGACGAGACGACCACTAGTAGTCGGTTCTTCGTGATGGCGACTGGCTGCTTGTCGTCAACGACACTGCCGGATATAGCCGGAATAGAAGAGTTTGAGGGAGTGACAGTTCACACAGGACAATGGCCAAAGGAAGGTGTTGACTTAAAGGACAAGAAGGTAGCCATAATTGGGACCGGTTCTTCTGGGGTGCAAGCGATCCCAGTCATTGCTGAGCAGTGCAAAGATCTGGTCGTTTTTCAACGCACCCCGCAATACACGATTCCGGCGCGGAACGAGCCCCTGGACGCGGCTCGTCAGACTGATGTGAAGAGTCGCTATCGAGAATTCCGAGCTGCGAATTTTGCTATGCCGCAAGCTCTGGGCTCAGAGACACCCAAATTCGATGACTCGATCCACGATGTTTCTGAAGAGGAAAGACTGCGAAGGTTTGAGAACGCATGGGAACGTGGAGGCACTCTTTTCATGGCGTCATTCAACGATGTGCTTCTCGACGAATCAGCAAATGTTTACGCACAAGATTTCGTGCGAGAAAAGATCTCTCAGATTGTTGAAGACTCTCAAGTTGCGGCGAAGCTAACCCCGGAGCACATCATTGGTTGTAAACGTTTGGTTATCGATACGGACTACTTTGAAACCTTCAATCGGTCCAATGTTCGACTGGTCGACGTTAGCGAGGACCCGATTCACCAAATAACCAGCTCTGGTTTAGCCACCCAAGAGGATGANTTCGAGTTTGATGTTCTGATTTTTGCTACCGGTTTCGACGCGATGACAGGGTCGATATTGCGTGTAGGGATTACAGGAAGAGATGGGTTGACGATCCAAGAAAAGTGGTCGGCGGGTCCGCGTACCTATCTTGGTCTGACCGTTCCTGGTTTCCCGAATATGTTCGCCATATCGGGACCGGGGAGTCCATCTGTGCTTACCAACATGATTGTTTCGATCGAACAACATGTTGAGTGGATTACCGATTGCATNGNGTGGCTTGATGAGAGAGGAGCTTCAACTATTGAAGCAGTGCCCGAAGCGGAAGAGGACTGGGTTGAGCATGTCAACGCCAAGGCAGATAGGACATTGTTCCCAGGGTGTAATTCTTGGTACTTGGGGGCAAATGTGCCCGGTAAGACCCGCGTGTTCATGCCGCTTCTCGGTTTTCCTGGATATGTGCGCCGGTGTAATCAAGTGGCCGAAAACGACTATGAAGGATTTGTTGTCCAGTGAATGAACTTGAGTTGCTAACTGANGGATGGGGACTCATCGAAGCACCCCGAGTCGATGAAGACGATCGACTTTATTTTTCGGACGTGCCAAATGGCGGCGTCTATAGACGATTACCCACTGGGGAGGTCGAAACNGTNATTCCCAAGCGCCGAGGGGTGGGCGGGATGGTTTTTCACCGTGATGGTGGGCTCATCGTCGGTGGGCGAAATGTTCAGCATGTGAACAATGGTGAGATACGTGTCTTGTTCGATCCCGGGTTCCCTGGTTTCAATGACCTTCACACCGACTCGTTGGGCCGTGTGTATGTCGGGTCGTTAAAAGTTGATCCGTTCGAAGAAGGCGCCGAGAACCCAGGTGGCGAATTATGGCGCTTGGGTCCTGAAGGTGAGGCGACGGAAATGTATGACGGAGTATTACTCACTAATGGAATTGGGTTCTCCCCTGATGGCTCATTGCTCTATCACGCGGACAGTGTGCCGGGAAGGGTTTGGGTTTCAGACGTAGATGGTGACTCAGTGACTGGCAAAAGGGTTTTTGTTGAGGACCGCGACAACGCGACTGATGGTCTTGCAGTAGACGTCGAAGGAGGCGTGTGGGTAGCGCAGCCCAGCGGGGGGAAGGTTCAACGCTACACACCTGACGGGAGCGCAGACATTTATGTTGCCATCCCCGATCCGATGGTCACCAGCCTGTGCTTCGGTGGGTCGGATCATAGGGATCTCTATGTAGTTACTGGAGGTCAGAGTCCGTTGGGGGGCTGTATCTATCGAACACGAGTCGATGTTCCCGGAGTCCCAGTCGCTCAGGCCACTATTTGAAACTCGACTTCTCAGAAGCGTTATTAGGGTGTTAACGATGCAAGACGTACCGTTTTTCTGGTCACACGGGCATGAAAGCAACGAGCTCATTTTTTGCATGCATGGAATTGGTTCATGTGCCGATGCCTTTCTGCCTCAGCGAGANATCGCAGACCAGCTGGAGCATCGGCTAGTGGCTTGGGATGCCCCTGGATATAGATACTCACCCGATCCAGTAGATGANCCAGGTATAGANGGNTGGGCTGATGCGGCGGCAGATTTGATTCGGTCTTTGGGATATGAGCGCTCAATCGTGCTTGGGGTNTCNTGGGGTGGTGTTACCGCAACCCGCCTAGCTCTTCGCAACCCGGATTTAGTTAGGGCGCTCATATTGGCTGATTCGAGCGTAGGGTCCGGCACCAGTTCAAAACAAGCTGAAGCTATGCGCACTAGGGCAGCCTCTCTGACTGAATTAGGTGCTGCTGGATTTGCTGAGCAACGTGCGCCGCTTTTGGTCGCAGAAACAACACCTTCTGAGGTCGTGGAGAACGTTCAGCGCTTATTCGCTGACTCTATTCGAATGCCCTCTTACCAGTGGGCGTGTAATTCGATGGCAGAAGCCGACCATCGGGATCTTTTGTCATCGATTGACGCGCCAACTCTTGTCATATGCGGAGAGGAAGATCGCGTTACACCACCCAAGTTGTCGGCCCAGCTAGCAGAAGGCATTCCGAACTCGACACTCGTGCATGTAGAAGCCGCNGGGCATCTTGCCAACCAGGAAAAACCGACAGACTTCAATGCAGAAGTATCGAAATTTATTCGNTCAGTTGATTAGCTAGCTCTTTTCAACGGGGCGGCATTCTGATGCCGCCGTCGCAACGGATGGTTTCCCCNTTCATGTATGGATTAGTGATGCACTCCATGACCATGAATGCCAGTTCCTCTCCGTAACCGAGGCGTTTGGGGAAAAGCACGCTTTGACCTAGGTGTGCTTTGAATTGGTCGGATTGCTCGCCTTCNCCGTAGATAGGAGTGTCGATCAAACCNGGGGCNATTGTGTTGACTCGAATGCCGGTTGCGGANAGGTCGCGAGCTATTGGCAGGGTCATGCCCACCACNCCGCCTTTGGAAGCCGAATAGGCCGCCTGACCGATTTGTCCGTCGAANGCGGCAGCCGAGGCCATGTTCACTATGGCGCCTCTTGAACCGTCCTCATCTACNGGTTCGGTTTGTGCCATGGCTGAGGCTGATTGGGCCAACATGTTGTATGTACCGAGGAGATTGATCTTTATTACGAATTCGAATTGACCAAGATCAGCTGGCACGTTGTTTCGGTCAATGGTTCTAGCTGCTCTCCCTAGTCCGGCGGAGTTGACGAGCGCGCGCAGAGGACCCATTTCAGAAGCCGCAGCAACGGCTGCTTGAGCATCCTCGACGTTTGAAACGTCGCACTTTACGAACAAGCCGCCTAATTCCGATGCAACTGCTTGACCCTTATCTTCTTGGAGATCGGCAATGACCACACGAGAGCCGGCTTCTGCTAGCTGGCGGGCGGCTGCTTCGCCGATGCCCGATGCCCCGCCTGTGACGATGGAGGAGCTTGCCTGAAGGTTCATTCGCGGCATTAGGCGCCCAGTCTTTCGATNATCGTNGCGTTNGCCATGCCNCCGCCTTCACACATGGTTTGGAGGCCGTACTTGCCTCCTGTCCGCTCCAATTCGTTGAGCAGAGTTGCCATCAATTTGGTGCCAGAACATCCGAGAGGATGCCCCAGAGCGATAGCACCACCATTGACATTGGTTCTATTTAGATCCGTGCCGTGCTCCTTTTGCCAGGCCAGAACAACTGAGGCGAAGGCTTCGTTGACTTCGAAGAGATCAATGTCGTCCAGTGTTAGACCTGAACGCGACATGACTTTTTCCGTTGCGGGAATTGGTCCCTTCAACATCGTTACCGGGTCGGCACCGGCCANAGCGAAGCTATGGAATTTCGCTCGTGGGCGAAGGCCGAGTTCAGCGGCTTTCTCAGCACTCATAACCAGAACAGCAGATGCTCCATCGGTGATTTGGCTGGAGTTACCGGCCGTCACCTTTCCATCTTCGCGAAANGCGGGATTCAACTTTGACAGTGAATCAGCAGTGGTGTCATGGCGGATTCCCTCGTCTGCGGTCATCATCTCGGTGTTGCCGTCTACTTCGATGGGCACTGGGACGATTTCNTTGTCGAAGCGTCCTTCTGCCGTCGCGACAGCTGCGCGCCGCTGACTTTCAGCACCGAAAGCGTCGAGGTCTTCGCGGGTGAAGCCATATTCGTCGGCGATCATCTCAGCTCCGATGCCTTGAGGAGGCAAGCCCGTTTCTTCGTAACGGTTTTGCATGGTTTCGCTGAAGGGGAATCCCATACCCTTTACGACGCTCGCTCCCATTGGGGTTCGCGTCATTACCTCGACACCTGCTGCGACGGCTACGTCGTAAGCGCCTGCTATTACGCCTTGTGCCGCAAAATGCAAGGCCTGCTGACTTGAGCCGCATTGTCGATCAACCGTTGTCGCTGGTACCGATTCTGGCCATCCGGCTGCGAGGACCGCGTTTCGACCGATGTTCAATGATTGTTCGCCTACTTGCATGACGCATCCCATGATTACGTCGTCGACAATTGATGGATCTATCCCTGTTCGTTCTTCGAGGGCTTTCAAAACGTGAGCTGCTAGATCGACTGCGTGCCAGTCCTGCAGTTTGCCATTCCGTTTTCCACCTGGGGTTCTTACCGCATCAACGATCACTGCTTCTCTCATAGGTCTACTCCTAATGGGGGCCGTTCGGAATGGTACTCCGAATTTCAATATCGAATCGTAGATGCTGATAGGCAGCGACGGCCAACTTAGAGCGCTACTTTGCACATGTGATTCTCCCGAGACCAGAGGAAAATGGCCCCGCCACTTTCTCGTCCTTGCGAGTGCCCACCTTCCGACTGTTTTGGTGGAGTGGTGTGTATTCCTTTCTCGGAGTGCAGATGCAGTTCCTTCTTCGGGGCTTACTGGCATGGGATTTGACCGAACGGGAAAGTGGTTTAGGTGTCGTATACCTCGCGTTTGGAATGGGGCTTTTGGTCTTTACGCCGATCGGCGGAGTGTTGGCTGATCGTTGGCCGAAGCGCTCCCTCTTAGTTTTTGGACAGGGCGTGATCGCCATAGCAGCTGCAGGCATGGGTTTGGCAGCTGTTTCTGGAAACGCCCGTTTTTGGATGCTGATGGTGGCAAGTTTGATTCAAGGGGCGATGTTCGGACTCATTGGACCGGCGAGGGTCTCNACGTCCGCTGAATTAGTCGGACGCGAACAACTAGGGAACGCAATCAGTTTGACGTCCATGTCCATGAGCTTGACTCGGTTATTCGCCCCCGCAGCNGCGGGTGTTCTTGCCGGGGTTGCGACTATTGGTATAGGTGGGGCATANCTAGTTGCNGCGGTCTTTTCGCTTGTGTCGACGCTATTAACGGCTCGTTTACCGCGATTGGAACCGTCAAATCCGTCTCAACAGAACCCACTTGACGAGATTCGTGATGGACTTCGATATGTACGAGGTAAGCCTGAGTTGCGGCGGCTTATCTTGACGACGACTATCGCCATTATGGTTGGGTTTAATTACGTTGCTTTCTTGCCGGCCTTGGTCGAAGGACAGATGGGCCTTTCAGAAAGCCATGTCGGATTTCTGACCACAGCGTCAGCGGCAGGCGCCGTTTTGATCACAGCGTTCGTAGCCTCTCGCGCCGACGGGCCTAATGCACAAATGTTGTTGGTCTGCTGCGGCATCGCATTCGGGGTTGGGGTAATTGCGTTTGGATTAGCACCGAACTATCTAGCAGCGTTGCTGATAATTGTGGTCCTTGGTTTCGCTACCAANGGCTTTATGGTTTTGACAAGTAGTCGTTCAATGGTGATATCGGAGGATTCTTATCATGGACGGGTGCAGTCTTTGATGCAACTTGCGTGGGCCGGATTTGGAATCGCGGCAGCACCATTGGGAGCGGCAGCGGAAATCATTGGTCTTCGCTTAACGATCGTGATTATGGGAGTCGTAACCGTGGTTGTCGTGGGGCTTTACGGGATATCGCGTCCCAGTACTGCTGTCCAAACGAGTGAATAAGCGCGTGATCTGTGATGATGACGCTGAGGTGGGCTCAACCCAAGATTTTGATAGGGATCGCGCGGGGACCCCTCACGTGACCAGCGCTGTAGGTGACAGCGTCGGGATCGACCAATTCGAAGTCTGGAAATCGCTCCATCCACATTTCCAAGGCGATTTGCATTTCCAATCGGGCGAGATTCGAACCGAGGCAGCGGTGCGCCCCAAGACCGAACGCCGAATGACGGTTTTCTTCTCTGTCGATGAGGACTTCATCAGGACGATCAAAAAATTCGGGATCTCGATTTGCTGAAGGAAACGCCAANACAGTCCACTCGCCGGCANTGACAGGGCAACCAGAAACCTCCGTGTCCGCCTCAGTTACTCGAGCGATGAATACAGGCGAATACGCTCTCAAAAATTCTTCTACGGCGGTAGGAACGAGTTCCTTGTCGTGTGCGATGCGTTGCCGATCTTCAGGNTGTGTTGCAAGATGCAGTAACGAGGAACTGATCGCAGACCAAGTGGTGTCGACCCCTGCTATCAGCAACAGAAATAAAGTTTTAGCTATCGCATCGTCACTCAGCGCTTCACCATCCATCCTCTGATCTAGGAGGTATTGGACAACGTCACCATCGTGGTGGCTTGCGCGACGTTCACGAGTCAGTTGGAGGAGGTAGTCCATCATTTCGGTGGTGGTTTCTCGTTGCACCGTGGGATTAGTCGGTCCAACTTCCAATAAGTCGTGCAGCCATTCCCGAAACTGAGGAGTGTCCTCTAGCGAGACTCCCAGCATGCGTGCGGTCACATCGCCTGGGATTTCTTGAGCGTATTCAACAGCGGCGTCGAATTCGGTTTGTCCGTCTAGTCCGTTTAACAACCTCGAACAGATTTCTCTGATCGTAGGTTCCCATTCAGCTGTTGCTTTTGGTGTGAAAAATGGGAGCAAAAGGCGCCGATGTTCGGTGTGCTCAGGGGGATCAATGTTGATTGGAGGCAGAACTAGCCCGCGTCTGTCTGTTGGTATTTCGCTAATGATCGTGCGCCGACTGCTAAATGTTTCAGTGGCATTGGCCGCGGCGGCAACATCGCTGGCCTTGGTTAGCCACGTCATGCCCCCGTACCGATCACTGTGGGCGACTGGACATTGCCCTCGAAGATCCTCATATATGGGGTAGGGATCAGCTACGAATTCAGGATCAAAATGATCTAAATCTGAATGCCAGTCATTAACGGGTTCTCGGTCAATTGGTTCAGTCATGATCCTGCCGGCAGCTAGAGATGTAGAAGTAGATCGTAGCCAAATATTTCAGTTGAGATTAGCGAGGGGGCTACCCTTCGGCCGATGGAGTTCGCGCCGTTCGTTGATTTATTGGGTGGAGAAGGGGCTGAAGCCTGGGAAATTCTGACCGAATCGCGACTCGCCTTGGATCGAGGCGAAGATGTCATTGTTTTGAGTATCGGAGACCCGGATTTAGAGACACCTGGCTTTGTTGTCGATATGGCTGTCGACGCGTTACGCAACGGCGACACTCACTACACAGAACTAGAAGGCCGTCATTCGTTGCGGGCATCGATAGCGAGCAAGATTTCCCGGTCGGCAGGCGTCGAGATAGAACCTGAACGGGTGACGGTACTGGCCGGTACTCAAAATGCTTTTTATTCGGCTTGTCGATGCCTATTCGGTCATGGNGACGAAGTGATCGTNTTAGATCCCGCATACGTCACCTACGAGGCTTGTATCGGTAGCACGGGAGCTCAGCAAGTCCGTGTAGAACAGCCTGCTGCGACAGGCTTCAGGCCAGATATCGANGCGATCGAACGAGCGGTTACCTCAGCGACTCGTGGCATCGTTTTNTCTAACCCNTCCAACCCCACGGGCGTGGCGCTCAATGAAGACGAGTTGGAGGCTATATCTCGGATAGCTGTNAGCAANGACTTGTGGGTTGTAGTCGATGAGGTATANGGCGACCTTGTGTTCGACGGAGTTCATCATTCAATTGCNGGGNTTCCGGGNATGCTGGAGCGCACAGTCACNGTAAGCAGTGTGTCTAAGTCGTATGCGATGACTGGTTGGCGATGCGGTTGGGCGGTAGGCCCTCCTGAGTTAGGAAGCCATCTGCGAAAAATGGCATTAATCAACCTGTACGGCCTGCCGGGGTTTGTTATGGAAGCAGCGGACATAGCGTTGCGCGAAGGAGCAGAAGAAATCGAAACAGCGCGAGCCATTTATCGNGCTCGACGAGANCTTGTGGTNAAAGAACTAAGCCGGGCNAGCGATCTGCCTGTNCTTGTGCCAGANGCTGGAATGTTTTTGATGGCCGACGTCAGAGCCCATAACNNCGATGCGAACGAGTTCGCNTGGGATTTGTACAGGGCAACAGGNGTTTCGGTGCTTGATGCCGGTGCCTTNGGCTCGACTTCGAGAGGATGGGTGCGAATTTCCTATGGCGTAGATGACGCGCAGCTAGAAGAAGCCTGTCGCCGGATANTCAGCTTNACGGGCTGATGAGGCNGNTAGTNCCGGTTGTGNAGGCGACCTACTCGTTNTGATCACATGGAGCGTCGAGCTTGTCGCGNCGNTGNATCATGCATTCCCTATGTTTGACNCGCCANCCGTCGGCCGTTTTTACGACATGGTCGTAATANGAAGCTGTGCCNACAANACCTTTTCCGAGTAGAGCCACGATCCGGAAGTTCATTGTCACATNGTCNTCNGCGNCNTCCACGTAGATNTTGGTCATCATGTGGGTTTTAGGGTGNGCAGCCTCCACNTTCATGAAGTGCACTATGTCNTCGATGCCTTCAAGGCGNCGTGANCCAACGCCAGTGAGATCGAAAACGGCATCATCNGTAAAGATTTGCCNTAANCGGTCCCAATTTCGGTCGTCGATNGCGTCACCGTAACGCCCCGGCAGTTCGTGAAGTTCCAATCGGTCAGCAAGCTCAATGTCCATGTNGNGATGCTAGACCGGCNGGNCGAGGGNTTGTTNNACNTTAAGCACCATGGATCAGGGGGAAGACNTCTTCGTCGGTTATGGCNTCNCCNGCTTNCAAGATGGTGTCTTGATCGCGNATNATTGGATCTGCGCCAGTCTTNGGATCCCAAAAAGCATCATCTCCGAGCCAGCGCCATGAAATNGCGGCACGACGGTTGCTGCCGTCGTTCGGNCCGCTTCGGTGAACGGTTCTGAAATCGAACACCAGAACGTCTCCAGGAACTACGTCAAAAGAAAGGATCTCGTACAGGTCGGGATGGTCCTCAAAGGCCGGGCACTCATCGTCGAAAGAGTCAATGTGCTCCGCAACGCCCTTCCACAGAGCTTGCTCGACCTCGGTCGAAGGAAGACCCTCCAGAGCTGGGTATTCGGGTTTGAAGGTACGGTCCCAAAGATGAGAGCCTCGAACAAATTGGAGAGCGCTTGATCGGGCGTTGGCGTCAGTGAGAGCTAA
Organism: Acidimicrobiaceae bacterium; assembly: GCA_002713975.1. Taxonomy (GTDB): domain Bacteria; phylum Actinomycetota; class Acidimicrobiia; order Acidimicrobiales; family Poriferisodalaceae; genus MedAcidi-G3. The sequence continues at coordinate 15,575 of PAVP01000053.1, forward strand.
CCAGGTTGAACAAATTTGAGAACCGTCCACTGCCCAATAAGGTCGATCCTGATGCCAAACGAACTGTTCTTGTGTGCCTGGCTCCTTCACGAACACATGGTCGTAATAGAGATGAATTTTGCTTGACCCTGTTGCCGTAGCTGCCGAAATGGCGAGGCCGCAATCTCGGGCATAGCGATGAAAATCCTGGTGAGTGGGATGCAGGTAGCGATCTTGAAAGAACATTCCTGACGCTGCCTGAGTCGTCATGGATCCTCCGAAACGACCGGGAGACTCTATGAGTCGATCAACTGACTCGAGAATTTCGGCTACCAAAGCTTTGTCAACTGCACCCGGAAGATGGACGACTCCGTCAGAACGAAATGTGGCGATCTCGGCATCGTTTAGAACTCTCATGAATTACTCCTGCAGCGACGCGCTAGATGGTCTCAATGATGTCATGGTCTGAAAGACTGTTTCGGATGTCGGTGTCAGCCTGGGCTGGAATATCAGGACACCAGATCTGCATAGCCTCCTCCATTGCGCTTTTGACCGTCGAAGCCACGGCAGAGGCGTCGCTGCGTCTGCATTCAACAACGACACTGTCGTGCACGGTTTGAACACCGACTGCTTCGTCGAAGCGGGCAAGGCGTTCATGTAGAAGACCGTAGGCTTCTAACATGATGTCAGCGACGCCGCCCTGTATAGGAGCGTTGCGATAGGCGTTGGCCATTTGCGAAATGCGAGTCTTTAAGGATCGATTTAGCAACAAGATCATCGCATCTTCCCCCATTGTTTGCTCGACCTCTTCGACGACCGCTCGGCGGATCTTTCGGTCTTCCAACAATTTGGTGATTTCGGCTGATGACAGCAGTTTGCCCGCTTTTTGAAGTTCAAGATTATGACGGCTACTCAGTTGTTTTCGAACGTTTCGAGGACCATCTTTAGGAGAGCCGACGATTATTTTGGCCGCCTGTTCCAACACTCCTTCGGTATGGAATGTGAATTGTTGACGTCTACCTGATTCGGTAAATGAGTCAAAGCCGAATACTTCGCCTTTGTGGTNGATGACCACCGGTGCTTCGAACGAAAGTGACCANGCAACCTCNTCGATGGTCCGAGGTGNACCNAAACGAGANAGCACTTCTTCTGCNGTAGGCCAATTNCGATGCTCGTCGCGATGTTGGCGCACCGCTTGACGGACNGCAGGCCAGAGCTTGTGTAAAAGAAGTGTCAATGNCCANTCGATTTCTTCGTGCGAGGNCGCAAATCCTTCTACGAAGTTGTCTCGGTCGGAGACCCATGAGGCAATCTGCGGGTAGGCACTGAGATATTGTTCTAGGAGCAAGCGCCCTTCATCATCATTGGTTTCGACGCCGGCCTGGGAAAGACTTCTCGCAAGTCCTCCGCCGCGTTGACCGTAAACGATTCCGAAGTTGATTCGTTTCGCCTTGTCGCGGTATTCACTGTATAGGTGAGGCTGAGACGCGTTCAGTGAAGGCATGTCTACTCCGAACATCCGCTCCGCAGTGGCTGCATGGATGTCCTCTCCAGCGATAAATGCGTCTCTGAGATTTTCGTCTCCGGCTACTTGAGTGGCGAACCTCAATTCAGCCTGGCTCAGGTCCGAATACACAAATACCCGGTCGGGATCTGGTGGCCTTATATGTTCTTTCATTTTGGGTGAAAAGTTTTGGGCGTTAGGACGACGACTTGCTAGGCGCCCTGTGTTCGTGCCGACAACTTGAAGATATTCAGAGTGCATGCGGCCGAGGTCGTCGATGTGTTCTCGGATTGATTCTCCATAGGTGGAGAGGACCTTGCTCAGGTCGCGGTATTCAAGTANNGATGCGCAGATAGAACCCCCGATTTCAGAAAGCACNGTNGCGGTTAAAGGATCGGTNGGCAGCAGNNGTCTGGCTTCACCNAACTTTGNGAGAGACCAAGCTAGAACTTCGTCGNGNCTCCATTCGTTGAGCACTTCTTTGGCCTGGCGCTCNCTNGCNGGNTTCCAAGATGGTTCGAGNGTGTCGCCGAACAAGCTGGCTTGACCGCCCCCAGTTAAGTCTGCGAGTTCGCTTGAGACTTGGGTACGACGCTGTTCCATNTGGTCTAGGCGCTGCTCCCAACCCGACCAGTCGAATGGCAGCCCGACCCGTTCCATGTGATCNAAGAATGGTCGAGCTTGTTGTTCTAACCGACACACTTCTAGTAGCCCGGCTTCGTCGATACGANTGCTGATTTCGTCAGCTACCCAGAGCGTTTCAATGGCATCTGCTGCGGCGTAAAGAACCTGATCATCAGAAAGTGGGTCAACTTCGTTGTAGGAGAGTTGGGTTGTTCCTTTTCCTTCAGCTGTTAGCCCTAAGTACCACTCAACTGCCCACGCAAGTCCGTGATAAAAGCTNAACCCCGTGCGTCCCTGATGTAGCAACGCATCGGCAAGTTGAGCATCCCACCATGAAATTGATGTGGTNGCGCTGTNGGTTTTCCGAGCGGGATCGAAAAGGTCACGGTCCAATACNCGGGCATCGAAGTCGGCGTTCCATGCCTTNGCGTNGACNNCACTGAGGATCGAAGCGATGGTCAANCGGTNNAGGTTCATGACGTCGAGGACCCATGCTTGTTCTGTGCCGTNGGAATTTCTAGTCGCCGCGGAAATNACGCGTAGAGCGCCTGGTGCGGCATTGGGTCCAACAAAGGCGTGAGGGTTNTAGGCNGTCTCNGTGTCTATAGCCGTTGAAATTGAANTGGNGATAGCAGCTTGGAANGTTCCCAACGANGTGGTTTCGACGAGGGTTACTGGTACGTCAGCAACNTTTTTCGTGGACCGAGGTCGAGGGTCGATGGGAGTANCCACGTCACGACCTTAGATNNGGTGCTAGCTGAATTCATTCAGTCTTGAAGCCAGCTCGTCTATTTGTTGGGGTTCGAGATTCGCGAAACTCATTCGAATCGTTGACTGATCGTTTGACGTAAAGGCGGTTCCNGGGATAGTCAGAACATCATGATCTAGCACCAGTCGCCGCACTACCTCCTCAGTTGAGAGGTCTGCNCTTGGATGTCGAACCCATCCGAAATAAGCGCCAGAAGAGATGACCTCAAAGCCACCAGGCTGCCCCTTCATGGACTCAAGAAAGCNGAGCTCCAAGTCCTTAATTCTGGAGGCTTGATCAAGTCTCCATTGTTGAGCGTGACGGAGCCCCGCAAGAGCTGCTTCTTGACCGATGCGGGGGGCGCTAATNGCTAGACAATCCAAGACCTTGAGTGCTTCGGTTATCGCCGGTTTACCACCAACCGCGGCCCCGCATCTGTACCCAGGGATCGCGAAATCTTTCGAGAAGCTGTGGAGGCTAATTACGTGATCGGCCCAATCGGGATTATCGAAGAGTTGGTGAGCGGGATTTTGTTCGTCGCGAAAAGATCGATACGTTTCGTCAACGATCAGAGCAAGATTGTGGGCTCGAGCCAATTCAGCGAAGTCATGGATTATTTCTTTGGGAATGGTCACGCCAGTGGGATTTCCGGGGGAGACCAGTGTGATGAGTCTGGTTTTGTCGGTTACGAGTGCTTCGGCTTGTTCAGGGTCAGGTACCAAGTTGGCTGCTGGTTCGAGGTGGCGAACTTCAACGCCTTCGATTTTTAGCCACATGTCATGGTTGAAGTAAAAGGGGGCAACCAGAATTGCTTCGTCACCTGGATTAGTCAAAGCGCTGGCTACGCAACAAAAAGCCTGATTGCATCCGGCAGTGATCAATACAGCCTCAGGCGATATGTCGGCCGCGTAGCCTGAGCTCAAATCGCTAGCGAATGCTTCACGCAATTGAGGTAATCCGGGCTGAGGCGGGTAACGACCTGCATCGGGTTCTCGTGCAACTTCAGCGATACGTTCGATTACTGCATCGGCCGGCGGAAAAGAAGGAGCGGCTTGCGATAGATCTAGCAACGACCGGTCGTTGGTTCTAAGACCGACGAGGGCGTGTGCTGCACCTATTGGGGAGTGAACGAGTTGCTCCACTCTTTCGCTGAAACGCATCAACTTCTTCCCATTTTGTTAGTCGGCGTAGGGTACNTCTATAAAGTCGGNNGNCTCTCCANAACCTGTACCGAACGCCTCNTGTTCGAGGAGCTCNNAAAGTCGNGTTGCCACNGGCCCCACTTCTCCNTCTCCCACAGGAATCTGATCCCACGAGGTCACNGGNAACAGGTGTGTGTCACCTCCACATAANAACATCTCTGAGATCAGGTCGCCCGAGACTTCCGATGCGAGGACCGGGGATTGAGCGACTGAAGAAATTAAGCCTTCTTGGACCAGGTTCGTCGAGGCAAGGTCCATTACTCGGCGAATGGTTGTGCCCAAGAGGATGCCGTCAAACGGGGGAGTTCGAAAAACTTTGTCGCGGGTAATGAAAGCGACGTTTAATACGCAAGATTCAGCGACGTATCCGGTGTCGTCGACCAGAACGCCGAATGTTCCACCTCGATCGACTGCTTCCATGTGAGTTAAGACGTTGAGCAGGTAGTTGTTGGATTTGATGGTGGCCAGAAGCGGTGGCTTCATGGGTGTATCCAAAACGGTGGCTTCTGGTATTCCGGACGACATTGGGTTGGACCCGGTTCCTCCTAGCGGCATGGGGTCGAAAATGACGCAATAGAAGCAAGCCTCTTCACATTCTTGAGGGCTGGGTGAAAAGCCGCCGGGGCCAGCAGTCAGCCAGTAGCGAACTGCACCATCTTTTATTCCCGCCTGGCTAGCGGTATCTGTGACCATCTGGATGAGGTCTGCTTTGGACCAGGAATGTTCGATGCGGGCAAGAGACGCACTTGTTAGGAGTCGATCAATATGGATACCTAGGCGATAAAGGCGTCCGCCGCTCAGAGTGCAGGTGTCGAAGACCCCGTGACCCCGGTGCACCAAATGGTCGTCCAGCGGGATTTGCATCAACGCGGGATCGGTGACGATCCCCCCTAGCCAAGAACTAAACATCGCTAGGTAGCCGGGATGTCCTCGCTTGCTTCTTAAACGCGAGAGCGCTTCGGCCTCGGAAAGGACACGATGAGTGGGACCAGTCACGGACTCGAGACTACGCGCGTTAAGGGTGTGAGTTTGTAACACTCTCGACACCTTCATAGTTATTGACTAGCTGGAAATATTGGCTTCCGAGTTCACAGGTGTCGAATCTGTGCCTTTGAGGCTGTGAAACTGACGGAGACGAAGACTATTTGCTACAACCAGGAACGATGAAGAAGCCATAGCAACCGCAGCGTAGGTTGGCGACAGGTAGCCGGTCACTGCGAGCGGCAACGCGATCGCGTTATATGAAAAAGCCCAAGCAAGATTTCCCTTAATTACTCCCAAGGTTCTGCGAGATAGAGCGATTCCGTCAGCTACAGCTCGAGGATCGTTGGTCATGATGGTTAGATCGGCTGCGTTTCGCGCGGCGTCAGTTCCGGCCTGTAAAGCGATGCCTAGATCTGCCGCAGCTAAGGCGGGAGTGTCATTGATGCCATCTCCGACCATGGCGACGCATTTCCCGGCTGACTGAAGCGCGGCAACGTGGTCGCGTTTTTGGTTCGGCAATACCTCTGCAATGACGTTCTCTATGTTGAGTTGTTTGGCGACGCGTTCGGCGACTTTGTGGGTGTCACCTGAAAGTAAAACAACCTCAAGATCCATGTTGGTCAACAAAGACACAGCTTCAGGGCTATTGGGACGAATCTCGTCTCGAATTGAGACCGAAGCTTCAGCGGTTGCTCCTCGGCCTATAAACAANGTNGTTCCNTCAAAGTCTGGGTCTTCTAANTGAATTGGAACCCGTGTAAACANTTCTGCTTTACCTACNCGGATNTCTGTTCCGTTNACTCTGCCTGTAATNCCNNGGCCTGGCTGGTTANNGAACTCTGAGACTTCCGCTTCTCCAGTTANCAAAGGTTGAAATGCCCGAGCGATCGGATGACCCGATCTTGATTCAAGAGCAGCAGCTAACGATAGGAGAAGAGAATCATCGTTTGCCTCGGACGTGATACTTACGATTGATGGGTGGCCACTAGTTAGAGTGCCCGTTTTGTCGAAAACAACAGTGTCGACAATTCGTGTCGAATCCAACACATGGGCTCCGGCGACGACTACGCCCAGCTGGGCTGCTCGCCCCGTACCGACTAACACCGCTAGAGGTGTCGCTAACCCAAACGAGCAAGGACATGAAACAACTAATACTGCTACAGCGGCGATCAGTGCATCACTTCCTTGATGTCCGATGATTAACCGAACCACAAGGGTGCCCAAAGCAACGAGGATCGCAACCGGCACAAATCTCGCGGCAACCGAATCGGCGAGGTGTTGTATTGGCGCTTGCGTGGCTTGGGCGTCCTCAACGAGCCTNGCAACTCTCGCTAGTTCGGTGTCTTCGCCGACCGCTGTTGCCTTGATAACTAAAGCTCCCGGCCCGTTGAGAACTCCACCAGCTACGCCTGAGCCGGGTGAAACTTCGATTGGTATTGATTCTCCTGTGGTCTGAGACACGTCTACTTCTGAGAATCCTTCGATTACATCACCGTCAGTCGCGACTCGTTCTCCCGGGGCGACAATGAATTCCATGCCAACCANTAGTTCNTCGANNGGTANCTCGCNNCCATCGCGAAGTANCGCTTGTTGTGGGGTCAGGTCTGCCANCGCTCGNAATGAGTCNCCGGATGTCCGNANTGCTCGTGCTTCCCACCATTTNCCTAAGAGAACGAACGCGACTATCGCGTTCGCCCCCCCAAAGTGAAGGCTGTGATCAACATTTAGTACGAGCACCACCATGGACCAGGACCATGCGGCCAANGTTCCTAANGAGATAAGTGTGTCCATCGCCAGGGATCTTTGAAGTACCTGCAGACGTGCCGCATGATGAAAAGTCCAACCAGCCCACCAGACGCTTACGGTGGAGAGTGCAGCAACAACCCAGTCGCTGCCAGGGAACTGAACGAACATCGTTGTCATCGCAAATNCAGCGATAGCTAAAGCCGGAATAGTTTTTCGCCTGAGGGCCGATTCGGTTGAGGATTGGATTTGTTGTCTGTCGCCATCCTCTATGGCCTGGTACCCGAGACTGGCGACTACCTCACTCATGGTTGATGGCTNGAGTTCACGGCCGTGCCAGACAAGGGAGGTTGCGGTAGCGAAATTGACGTGCGCTGTTTCGACTCCGTCAAGGTTCAACAAAGCGTTTTCAACCCGAGTTGCACATGCAGTGCANCTCATACCTTGAATGAGGAATTNGGTTCGTTGCTTCTCGACCAGAGGAGGAACCGGAGCCATAGAGCAACCCTACCGTCCTGTTTCAGATCGATACTTGCTCGCGACGCCGTACCCTAGGTAGGTAATGGTTCAACCTCAACAGCGTTTTCATCTGCACACGTTGGGGTGCCCCAAGAATCAAGTTGACTCAGACAAGATCGCGGGCACTCTGATCGATGATGGCTTAGTTCCGACTGAAGATGTGTCGTCGGCAAACTTGGTGGTGGTCAACACGTGCGCGTTCATTGAAGAAGCTCGGGAGGAATCGATTAACGCAGTTTTGCAGCTGGAACAGGAACGAATGCCAGGCTCTCGCATCGTCATAACNGGCTGTCTTGCGGAACGCTACGGAGAGGAACTAGCCGAGGCGTTACCCGAGGTGGATCATGTTGCNGGATTCGGTGTCCCAGTGAACCTCAGTCAGAAACCTGGTGGATTATCGGTGAAAGCCGAGGCACAAGCACCTCAGTTTGATCTGCTTAATTTNCGTCGACCGGCGNCAAGTCTCCCATGGGCGTATGTCAANATTGCTGAAGGCTGTGACCGGGCGTGTGGGTTTTGTGCNATTCCATCCTTTCGTGGTCCACAAAAAAGTCGCGAGGTTGATTCGATATTGCGNGAGGTCGATGATCTTTCNATTCGCGAAGCAGTGCTGGTTGCTCAGGATTTGGCTAGCTATGGGTCGGACCTTGGGAGGCGAGGGTCAATCGTTTCCCTAGTCAACGCAGTTCGGGAAAGAGTGGAGCGAGTTCGGCTTTTATATCTCTACCCGTCTGACCTCTCCGACGAGCTGATTGAGGCGATTTTGGCGAGTGGTTTACCCTATTTCGACTTGTCGCTTCAGCATGTGACACGCAGCCATTTGCGACGCATGCGACGCTGGGGTGACGGCGGAAAGTTTCTGGAACGGATCAGAAGAATTCGTGAGCTATGCCCAGAGGCGGTGTTCAGATCCAATTTTATTGTCGGGTATCCAGGGGAAACTGAGGATGATCAGGCTGAGCTGGTGTCGTGGTTGCAGGAAGCCCAGTTGGATTGGTGTGGCTTCTTTACCTACTCGCGCGAAGAGGGTACGTACGCGGCGAATCTTGAAGAACAAATCGCCGAGGAACTCATGAGAGAGCGGCACGCGGAGCTGAGCGAAATCCAAGACGTAATAACGGCGGATCGTCGTGACCGGCTTGTTGGGCAAAAGATTGAAGTATTGATCGACGTGCCCGGCGTCGGCCGGTCCCATCGGGAAGCACCCGAAATAGATGGAATAGTAAAAGTTCCNCCGATTCTGAAGCCGGGCGAGATTTATGATGTGGTTGTCACCCGGGCAGAGGGTCCCGATCTTGAAGCTGTGCTAGCAGAAATATCTTGATGAAAGAAGCGGACGAAACAGGAAGTCCCACGTATGGGCCGACTGCGCTTGCTACCCCTGCAAACTTTGTGACCGTAGCCCGCATCTTAGCGACGCCGGTATTTGTGTTACTCATTGCCAATAGCGACCCGTCGTGGGTGACTTTTGCCGTCGGATTTATGATTGGTATGTCTGATTTTGCTGATGGTTGGTTGGCGAGACGACAAGGCGCTACAAGATCCGGAGCTTTCCTGGACCCGCTCGCCGACAAGGTATTGGTATTGGGTGGAATGTTTGCCCTAGTAGTCAATGACCAGTTTCACTGGGCTCCGGTAGCAACAATCGCGCTTCGGGAGTTAGTAATCAGCGCTTACAGGTCTCGAGCTGGACGTCGGGGAATCACGGTCCCCGCGACGAAGATGGCCAAATGGAAGACGTTCGTCCAGCTTTGGGCCATCGGATTTGCGGTGATTCCGCCGATAGCGAGTTCAGCACATTGGATTGCTACCGCAACGCTGTGGCTTGCAGTGTTGCTCACGTTCCAAACGGGAGTTTCCTACATGGTTGGTGCTCGCAAAATGGCGCAGNCCCANTTGGNTGATGATTTCTAGNGNTTTGGTGTGGCCGTGTTNTTGAGNCCATNGGNTAGAAGTGCCCGCACTGGGTGCGAAGAGCAATAGGGTCAAGACATGAATTGTGAAGTAATAGCCGTTGGCACCGAACTGTTACTTGGGCAGATCGTGGATACCAATTCCTCATGGATCGGCGAACAGTTAGCGCTCACAGGCATTGACAGTCACTACCAAACCAAAGTCGGTGACAACTGGACCCGGATAGAGGAGGCGGTGCGGTTAGGTCTGGAGCGAAGCGACGCGGTCATAATGTGCGGTGGTTTGGGGCCCACCCAAGATGACATCACCCGCGAAGTCATAGCGAGCGTCGTCGAAGCTNATTTGGTCCTTGATGAAGGAATAGCGGACCGGATCCGAGAGATGTTCAAAAATCGGGGTCGCGAGATGCCCGAGAACAACCTGCGACAGGCCATGGTGCCTGAGGGTGCTCGAACTATGGCTCAGCAGCCAGGAACAGCTCCCGGTTTGGTCGTGCCGGTAGAAGCTGCGAATGGCGACCAGAAAGTCATATATGCGGTTCCCGGAGTTCCTTACGAGATGAAAGAAATGGTTCTTGGAACTGTCCTTCCTGATCTACAGGTTCGATCTGGGATCACTGCTGTGATTGAAAGCAGGGTGCTAAGAACGTGGGGTCAAAGTGAATCTGGACTAGCGGAGATACTCAGTCAACGAATAAGCGACCTAGAGGCAGCGGGCAATCCCACATTGGCTTTCCTTGCAAGCGGTGTGGAAGGCATNAAGGTCCGAATTACGGCAAAAGCTGCCACCTCAAGTGAAGTTGATCGGATACTTCAAGAAGAAGAACTCTTCCTAAGAGACTTACTTGGCGANCTCGTNTTTGCTGTTGACGAAGACAATATGGAGTCAACGGTTCTGACGCTTCTTGCCGACAGAGGGTTAAGCCTTGGGGTGGTAGAAACAACCACAGCCGGGTATCTCGCTCATCGCCTAGCAACAGCTCGAAGCGGGACCGAGGCATTTTCAGGAGGGGTTACAGCTCGTGGTGCTGGGATCTTGTCGTATCTGCTTAAAGGAGACCCTGGTGCATGGCAGCCCGATGAAGCTGCNNTGCAATTAGCNCGGGTAGCNCGNGGAATTTTGGTGTCTGATGTCGGCATCGCCACCACCTCNATAGAAGACCCAGCTCGAGCGACCGAGTCTCATCCCTTTGGAACTGCGTGGCTGGCTGTGTCGATGGAGGGTTTTGAGACGGTAGAACAGGTAAGCCTTCCGGGAGATCTCGAAAGGATTCGGCAGTTCAGTGTCATTTCTTTGCTCAACCTTCTGAGGCTTCATTTGGAAAGATCTCGCGCTTAACTGTGGCCAGAGCCTTCATAGCGGTTCCACTTCCTGAGTCGATCCGCGCCAATTTGCTTGAGTTGGATCGCAGTCAGCAGGGGATTCGTTGGAGTTCTCCGGAAAGATGGCACATAACGATTCGATTTTTCGAAGATGCCGCTATGGGACAGCTCGAGCAATTGTTTTTTCAGATAGAAGCGCAAGAAGCTGTGGGCAGTTTAGGTCCGAGGGTGAGCCGGCTCGGCGAGCAGATTCTCATCGTGCCAGTTGGTGGCTTGTCGGTATTGGCTGACCAAGTTCGGGCTGCCACAGCACCGCAGGGTTCAAATGACCAGCTGCCGTTTGTTGGTCATATCACGCTGGGTCGAATGAAAGAAGCTGGCAGCGCAGAGCTAGAAGGGACGGCGATCGAAGGCGTTTTCCGAGTTGATCAGTTGCTGTTAGTTGAAAGCCGTATCGAATCGGGAGGCCATGCCCACACTGTCGTTGGTTCCCAACCACTGTTGTAGAGGTCAGTTTTCGCAACCGGGCGCTACTTCTGACAGGCTGTCGCCATGCGCTTTAGCTTCTGGACAGGTAATGGCCAATCGTGGGAAGACACTCTCGAAGGGTGCCGCTATGCAGAGAGCACCGGATGGGATGGCATCTGGTATGCCGATCACTTCATGCCCAATGAAGAAAACGTTGACCAACCGATCCATGAGGCATGGTCGGTATTGGCAGCGATAGCTGCCTGTGTTCCGCGTGTCCGGATTGGTCCGTTAGTGGCCGGAAACACCTATAGGAACCCGGCGCTCACCGCAAAGATTGCTGCGACCATCGATCACATATCTGGTGGCCGGGTTGTGCTTGGCATAGGCGCAGGCTGGCAGGAGAACGAACATGAAAAGTATGGGTTCGAGTTTTCGACCGTCAAAGGTCGCCTTGACCGGCTCGACGAAGCGGTGGAGATCATAACTTCGCTCTTGGCAAACAACCGCACCGATTTTCAAGGTGAGCATTACAGCGTTACCGACGCTCCTCTTGATCCCAAACCAATACAAAACAAGATCCCCCTCATGATCGGAGGTGGGGGTCGTAAGCGGACGTTGCGGACCGCAGCGATTCATGCCGACGAATGGAACTATTGGGGAATGCCCGACGACATAGCAGAACTCTGCGGGGTGTTGAATGCCCACTGTGAAGACGTCGGCCGCGATGGAAAAGAAATCCAAAGATCGGCTTGCGCCTTGATGTTTATCGGCGAAGACGAAGAGAAACTCTCACGTTTCCGTGAGACAGACTTCGGGCGAGCAACGATCGTGGGGACACCAGCGGAAGTCATTGACATAGTAGGGGCGTACTCCGAGGTGGGATTAGACGAGTTAATAGTCCCTGACTTCACTTTCGGGCCACTCGAACGCAAGAAAGAGTCGATGGATCTCTTTATTGAGCAGGTAGCGCCTCAATTTCGTTAANGGNTTAGANGCGATCGTTCCGTCTAAGACCAATCGACCTCGGTNACTAATTGGCCCATCCGCTTCTCAGCTTCTCGNGTTTGACCGCCGGNNTCCAGGAAACTGCGCATCGCNGGTTCAGCCTCTTNGGTTCGCAGGAGCCGCTGAAAAAGATAACGCTCCTCCATCAATCCGTCGCTCANTGGAAGAGTGTCAGCGTTGTTTACNGCTTCTTTAGCTAATGCCACGGCGTGAGGTGGAAAGGAAGCGATTCGGAAAGCTAGGTCGGTNACGAAGGGGCGTAACTCATCNGAAGGAAGTGCTCGATTCAGATAGCCCCAAGCTTCAGCAGTTTCAGCATCGATNTCGACGCCNCCCAGAATGATTTCCATCGCTCTACCCCGACCTACCAGGCGAGGTANNCGNTGAGTTCCAGTGCCNCCGGGAAGTATTCCGATAGGAACTTCCATTTGATTCACCACTGTCTTNCCNAGTGCACCGAATCTCATGTCNCACGACATNGACAACTCGCTACCTCCNCCGCCGACTCGGCCTCCNATTTCAACAATCGTCACCTTGGACATTGTTCTGTACGTCTCGCACATCAAATGAAAGCCAACCAACTCTTCGGGNTTCTCGGCTGGNCCCTCGACCGGGAATTCCAAAATTGCCGAAACATCAAAATGGGCAATGAAAAAGTCTGGGTCATCGCTNCTNAGAACAACGACCCGNGCTGAGTCATCTTNGGANACTTGNGCCCCAAATTTCGCTANCTCTCGAAATAAGGAAGGGGTCATGACGTTCATCGGGGGAGCGTCGATAGTCACGAANACAACCCCGTTAGTACGTTCGATCTTCAGAAATTCGAATTCCTCATCGGCTATGTAACTGCTCATCTNNAGAGTCTCGCGGCTTCGCCGAGTAAATGCTNAAGATCTCGCGTTATAGAACATTCGTTCGATACTTGCCCGAACAGGTGTTCGGATGTACCTTAATTCTGTCCGCACAATTTCAGGGTCTGACCCTGACCGTACGGTTTCCACCAACAGGGTTAAGTATCTGCCCGTTAACCAAAGTTGGCTTTANNTGAAGCCAAAGATACGTCCGAGGAGGACCAGCAGCGTGGAACGAGAAAAAGCACTCGATATGGCACTGTCACAGATTGAGCGTCAATTTGGCGAAGGCGCTGTTATGAAGATGGGTGAACGAGGCCAAATGAAAGTTGAAGCTGTGTCGTCAGGCAGTTTGGCAATCGACATGGCTCTCGGCATCGGTGGTCTTCCGCGCGGTCGAGTCGTCGAAGTTTATGGCCCTGAAGCATCGGGGAAATCTACTTTGGCGATGCATGTCGTAGCGGAAGCTCAACGTACTGGCGGAATCTGCGCTTACGTNGATGCTGAACACGCCATGGATCCTGACTATGCCAAAAACATTGGTGTTGACGTTGACGAATTACTTATCTCGCAGCCTGATACTGGTGAGCAGGCTCTTGAAATCACCGACATGCTTATTCGTTCAGGGGCGGTGGATGTCGTCGTAATTGACTCGGTAGCTGCTTTAACNCCACGTGCCGAAATTGAAGGTGAAATGGGAGACACTCACGTCGGCTTACAAGCTCGTCTGATGTCGCAAGCTTTACGCAAACTCACTGCCAATTTGAATAAAACCAAAACCATCGTCATCTTTATCAACCAGCTGAGAGAAAAGATCGGTGTCATGTTCGGTAGTCCTGAGACGACACCAGGTGGGCGGGCCTTGAAGTTCTACTCGTCGGTCCGCATAGACATCCGCCGAATTGAGGCGATCAAGTCTGACGGAGAAATAACAGGTGGGCGGACGCGCATCAAAGTTGTTAAGAACAAAGTGGCTCCACCGTTTCGACAAGCTGAATTCGACATCATGTACGGCAAAGGAATTAGCCGTGAGGGTTCACTCGTTGATGTTGGAGTGGAACAAGGAATCGTCAAGAAATCAGGTGCTTGGTATACCTACGAAGGTGAACAACTTGGACAGGGTCGTGAAAACGCCAAACAGTTCTTGACGGACAACCCAGAAGTAATGGTTGAAATTGATGGTCGGATCAGGTCTCAACTCGGCATTGGAGATGTCGAAGCTGAAGTCGAAGTAGCCGATACCGAAGCTGAGGTTGAAGAAGTTCTTGATGCTGTTGATGAGTAGTCATCAACAGGTCTCTCTGCTGCAAAGCTAAGAACTAGTAATTGATGGTGTGTCGATGGACAGATGTTGACCATTTGTGGTTGTTGAAGCATCAGTAGGCCGTCCAGCGCTATAGCTTTACATCAACTCGAACTCGTTCTGGGATGGGTGGGATGGCCGAAAAGCAAGAAAAGCCGCAAAATGTATTCAACTTTGACTACACACGTGACGCGAAAGAACGACCGCCTCAGGAATATTACGAACAGGTCAAAGAAAAGTTTGCGTCCGAACGAGACCTGAGGTTGGGGTATCGCCCGCCCGGCACAGACAACTACACCTCTGATTTGAGTGGCGATTTAGCGAAATACGCCGTCGATCCGTACGGTCACCAAGTCAAAGACAGAGAAGCTCTCAATGACTCTGTGGAGGTCTTGTTTATAGGTGGTGGCTTTTCAGCCTTACTCACTTCTGCGCGGCTAAGAGAAAAGGGTGTGGAAAGCATACGGATCGTTGAACGTGGAGCTGATGTTGGAGGCACCTGGTATTGGAACCGTTACCCGGGGGTTGCCTGTGACGTTGTTGCCTACGACTACCTGCCGTTGTTGGATGAGACAGGTTACGTTCCGAGTCGCCACTACGCCGGAGGTCAAGAGATATACGAATACTGCAAGATGATTGCAGAACGGTTTGACCTGTATGACCTCGCCGTCTTTGGAACGACGGTCACTTCTACGGTCTGGGATGAAGAGTCAGAGACGTGGATCGTGGAAACCGACCAAGGCGACACGATGAGAGCCCGTTTCGTCGTGTGTGCCAATGGCACGCTNTCCAAGCCAAGACTCGCAAAGATCGANGGGGTAGATCAATTNGCNGGCCACTCCTTTCACACNTCACGNTGGGATTACCAATACACGGGATCAGANCTCGAAAATCTCAGNGACAAACGNGTCGGAATAATCGGCACGGGNGCTAGCGCAGTTCAAGCAATACCGGAGTTGGGAAAAATGGCGAAAGAGCTTTACGTTTTCCAACGGACCCCATCCTCTATCGACGTGAGAGACGATTGGGAAACTGATCCAGAGTGGGCAGAGACCCTAGAACCAGGCTGGCAGGCAGCACGTCGTTCGCGGGCAATTGAAGGACCACAAGTTTCGGATGCTGTGAAAGCGAGAAGGGCAGCAATGTCGCGCGAAGAAAAAGTTCGTCGCCAGGAAAACGCCAACATTGATGCCATGATGCGAATTCACAAGCGGATCGACGAAGTGGTTGAAGACCCCGATACTGCAGAGTCTCTGAAACCTTGGTACATGCTCATGTGTAAACGGCCGTGCTTTCACAACGAGTATTTACCAACCTTTAATCGACCCAACGTCACACTGGTCGACACCGAAGGCCAAGGCATAACTCAAATCAACCAAGACGGGCCTGTGTTTGACGGTGTGCAATATGAACTTGATGTGTTGATTTATGCGACCGGCTTTGAAGTTCAACAAACGGGTATCTACAACCAGATCATCGGCGAAGAAGGACTGGACCTTAACGCTAAATATTCTGACGGTATTCGGACCCTGCTTGGCATACATTCACAGGGCTACCCCAACCTCTTCATCATGGGCGGATACCAGGCCTTCTTCGCATTCAATTTGACGGACGTGCTGAATAGTCAGGGGGAACATATAGCTGAGTGCATCGATTTTGTTCGCCAAAACGACATACACAGCCTCGATTGCACTCATCAAGCCGAAGAGCAATGGGTGCAAGAAGTGATTGCCCATCGCGGGAAAACCAATAGGAATCGTGATTGCACCCCCGGCTACTACAACTTCGAAGGAGCCGATAATCGCCGTCAGGACGGTAATTACAACGGGACAATGAAACAGTACCTAGGTCACATGTCTGAAATTCGAGAAAACATGGCAGACCACTTTGTGTTCACCCACCGGTAGAGACTGTTAGGTCGACTGTTGCCAGGTCAGGCATGCTCGACCCATAACAACCAGTTTCGCCCAATAACCTAATAAACGTGAACCGCAGGTATGTAGTGCGCACCTATGGGTGTCAGATGAACGAACATGATTCGGAACGCATAGCCGGCCTACTTGAGATGGACGGTCTAGAGCAGACTGAATCCTTCGATGATGCCGATGTCATTGTNCTGAATACGTGCTGCATTAGGGAGAACGCNGATAACAAGCTCTACGGTCAACTAGGCAACCTCAAGAAGCTGAANGAAGAACGACCCGANCTNCAGATAGCNGTTGGAGGNTGCTTGGCTCAAAAAGATCGTGACNGTATCCNAGAGAGAGCCCCCCATGTCGACGTNGTTTTNGGAACACACAANGTGGGGCGNGCAACTGATCTATTGNGNCANGCTCGNGTNAGCGGCCCTATCACCGANATCATCGAGGAATCAGAATCATTTCCTTCCGCCTTGCCTGTTAAGCGAGACGCGCATCATGCTGCTTGGGTAACNATCCAAATTGGATGCGACAACTCGTGTGCGTTCTGCATCGTCCCNTCCGTTCGAGGAAAAGAGATATCCCGGCCGTANAACGAACTCATAAGTGAAGTNGAACAATTAGCGATGGCCGGGGTCACTGAAGTCACTTTGCTCGGTCAAAACGTCAACAGCTACGGTCGAGATCTCACCCTTAAGCTTCGCGGCACCGAAGTATCGGCCGAGTCCAGTGAACTGGTCGGAGAAGCCTGGGTGCGTGGACCTCACACAGCTCGGCCACTATTTTCTGACCTACTTTCCTCTGTCGCTGAGGTAACTGGAATTCGAAGAGTGCGGTACACCAGTCCCCACCCAAAGGACCTTCGTCCGGAAACTATCGACGCAATGGCCCAGGTTCCAGAAGTTTGTGAACATCTTCATCTTCCCCTGCAATCTGGCAGCGACAATGTCCTGTCCGCGATGCATCGCGGGTACACCGCCGATAGGTACATCGAAAAAGTAGATGCAGCCAGACGACAAATACCGGACCTGGCTTTAAGCACAGACATCATCGTCGGATTTCCCGGAGAAACAGACGTTGATTTCGAAAGAACCCTAGAAGTGGCCGCTGAGGTCAGATTCGACAATGCATATACGTTTGTCTATTCACCGCGACCTGGCACTGAAGCAGCTGAATTAGTGGAGCGTTTCGTTCCGGCGAAGGTTTCGGCGGAACGTATGGAACGCCTCCGTCGGGTTATCGAAAGAACGAGCCTCAAGGGCAATGAGTCAAGAATCGGTCACGATGAAGAAGTGATTGTTGAAGGGCAGTCGAAACGCGATAGTGAAATGCTCACTGGTCGCACCCGCCACAATCGCTTAGTCCACTTTCCTGCCCAGGAAAAAATTCGACCAGGTTCTTATGCTCAAGTCCGAGTAACCGAGGCCCGCACCTTCAACTTGGTAGGCGAACTTCTCGAAGTGACTGCAGCGGCAAAGCATCGAACCCGAATACCAGTGGTGTCTTCCTGACTACGCGTGCGCAACTGCAAAAGAGCCCCTTAGTTGTCGTAGGGCCAACTGCCTGCGGTAAATCCGCGTTCGCGTTAGAAATCGCTCGACGGGTTCGCGGAGTTGAGTTGATATCGATTGACTCAATGCAGGTGTACCGCAAGATGAATATCGGTACTGCTAAGCCGACCATTGAAGAGCAGCTTGAAACTCCTCATCATCTAATTGACTTAGTTGAACCCAGCGAAAGTTTCACCCTCGTCGACTTTCAGCAAGCTCACGACTCTGTTCGGCGAGATATTGAGGAACGAGCTGGGGTCCCGGTGCTTGTCGGAGGTACGGGACTCTATGTGCGAGCGATCGTTGATCGGCTGACTCCTCCTCCACGGTTCGCTCAAATAGCGTCGCAACTAGACGAGGAGCAGGACACCGAGGTGCTCCATAAGCGACTCCAAGAACTTGACCCGGTAGGTGCAGCAAGGATGGAGAACACCAACCGTCGGCGAATAATCCGAGCACTCGAAGTTTCAATTGGAACCGGCAAGCCGTTCTCATCTTTTGGTCCAGGTTTAGACAGCTACCCCGACGTGCCCTATCGAATTATTGGAATCGAAATTGATCGTTGCGAACTNGATGAGCGAATACGGCAGCGTTACGAGGACCAGATTGCCGCTGGTTTCTTAGAAGAGGTTCGCGCTTTAGCAGAAACCGAGCTCTCGGCGACAGCGGGACAGGCGCTTGGATATAAGGAGTTGTTGGCTCATATTCATGGGGAGATGTCGTTTAATGATGCTCTCGATTTAGCAATTCAGCGGACGAAACGCTTCGCGAGGCGGCAGCAGCGCTGGTTTAAGCGTGACCCNCGCGTGGAATGGGTANCCCGCGACCAACTCAGCACTGTCATTAATGAAATTTCGTCGTAGGAATAGGGTCAAGAACTGTGACAATGGTGTAGGAGCCTTCTATGCAGCTAACGAAACACCACGGTCTAGGAAANGATTTTCTTATCTGCTTGACGCGTGAAGAACCAGACGGANTCAGCGAACTTGCGAGTCAAATGTGCGANCGCCGCACCGGTATTGGTGCAGACGGNTTGATANTGGGCCTCCCNGGCAGCAANGGTGCAGACCTTTCTATGGTGCTCCACAACTCAGATGGTTCTTTTGCTGAGATGAGTGGTAACGGCATCCGATGCCTTGCCCAGGCATATGCAATGGCGAACAAGACCGGCCCCGTGTCTCTCGAGATCGACACAGCTGGTGGGCGTAGGCGTGTTGCAATAGATGGAGATGGCCCCAAGGCACAAATCACCGTGGGCATGGGAGCGGTGGGGTCCGGTCCAGGAGTTCATGACGAAATAGGCAAAGATCTCCGAGATTCGATGGTGGGTACCGCTGATCTCGGCAACCCACACTTGGTAGTGGTGGTAGATGACCATTCAGCAGTCGATATGGCGGACTTGGGTGGTCGATACGAGGCTTACTATCCGGATGGAATCAACATCGAATGGATCTCCGTAAGCGATAAGGACTTAAGCGCTATCAACATGGTGGTCTGGGAGCGAGGAGTGGGGATAAGCCAAGCTTGCGGCACTGGAGCGACAGCNGCGGCCGTTCGAGCTCACCAATGGGGTCTTGTAGATCAAGAAGTACAAGTCCAAATGCCAGGCGGAGTGGTTCAAGTTCTTGTAGCCGAAGAACCAATATTGATCGGGCCTGCCGAATATGTCGGAGCTATCGAAATTTCCGTATGAGCAATTCTTTCGACGACCCGACTGACGACGCCACCCACCGCGGAGGTTTCGGAGAATTTGCTGGTGAAGCGACAGGCCTAATCGATCGGTCCTTTCGTGAGCAGATTGTGTTGGTCGGAGTTCAGCTCCCAGGTGCTTCAGATGATCAAGTAGAAGCGAACCTTAACGAACTCGCTCAACTGGTTGATACTGCCGGTGCGGACCCGGTAGACCGAGTTATTCAAAAGCGAGAAGCCCCAGATCCGGCTACATACGTTGGAAAAGGTAAGGCAACTGAGATTCAAGAAACCTCAGACGGGGTAGATGCTGACACTGTCGTATTTGATGACGAACTCAGTCCAGCTCAGCAATTCAACCTAGAGAAGATCCTTAAACGAACAGCGTTGGACCGAACCGCGGTAATCCTCGACATCTTTGCTCAGAATGCGACAACCCTTGAAGGAAAGACCCAAGTTGAACTAGCTCAACTCAGATACAACCTGCCGCGGTTACGGGGGAGAGGAAATCAGCTGAGCCAACAGGGTGGTGGTATCGGGACGCGTGGACCTGGTGAAACTCAACTCGAAGTGGACCGACGAAGAATTCAACGACGATTGGCGAAGCTCGAAAAAGATTTAACTGGTTTAAGGCGAACGAGAAAAAATCAGCGGAAATCACGGCGACGTTCCCGCTTTCACACGGTCGCCATCGTTGGCTACACCAATGCCGGGAAGTCAACGCTGCTCAATCGCCTTACCGGAGCTGGAGTGCTCGTAGAAGATCGACTTTTTGCAACCCTTGACGCAACGACCCGCCGTTTACAACTGCCCGGCGGAGAAACCGTCCTAATGACCGACACCGTTGGTTTCATCCAAAAACTGCCAACAGGCTTAGTCGAAGCGTTTAAATCGACTCTCGAAGAGGTGGCTGAAGCGGATTTACTTGTCCATGTAGTGGACGGCGCCGGACCCGATCCAGAAGGCCAAATGACGGCGGTCCGCTCAGTATTAAGGGAAATTGGAGCTGGAGACGTACCNGAACTCGTTGCTTTCAACAAATCTGATCAAGTGAAAGATGAAGGTCTACAACATCTCCTTCACCGGCATGAAGGCTCCCTTGCNCTGTCGGCNCGNACCGGTGAAGGTCTAGAACATCTTCTTTCTTCNGTTGGCGGTCGCCTGCGTAGCTTGACCGAGGTAGTTGACTTGCTGATNCCGTGGAGTCGCGGTGATGTCATTGCAGCTGTGCACCGCGAGGGTGAAGTNCTNCTGGAAGAACANGNNGAAGANGGGGCAAGAATCCGAGCTCGTCTCGATGANATTTCTCAGGATCTCCTAGCCGAATTCATTGACNCAACTATTNCCGAGGAAACGAGATGANAGACGAAGAAGGCTTCAAGCCACCTCCTTACCCCTACGACCGGCTCGACGAGCTAAAACCACTCGCTGCCCANCACGANGGCGGAATAGTTGACTGCTCAATAGGTACNCCGATNGACGCTCCACCCAANCANGTTGTTGANGCNTTAGCTAACTCNGACATGGAACGTAGCTACCCACCGTCAATCGGGACCCTTGCCTTTAGAGAAGNGATTGCTTCTTGGTCACTGAANCGNTTNGGNTGCAAGATCGACCCCGCNACTGAAATTGCTGCNGCAGTAGGAACNAAGGAATTCGTNGCTGGCCTTCCTCATTGGATGAAATTGCGNGATCCCAATCGCGACACAGTGCTGTACCCNGCGGTTAGNTATCCGAGTTATGAGATGGGCGCCACTCTGGCNGGATGTCGNTCAGTNGCTGTCCCNGTAGANGAAAACTGGTCNATTCAGCTCGAGGCNGTTTCTAAAGAAGACCGAGCTCGAGCTCTTCTTCTATGGGTNAACACACCAGGAAATCCTGCTGGCGGCTTNGATGATTTAGATGCCGTAGCTAACTGGGGNCGAACCAATCAGATCCCNGTCTTCAGTGACGAATGTTATTGCGAATTTACTTGGGATGGTTCGCCCCGAACCATCCTGTCATCAGGCACGCAGGGCGTCGTATCAGTGCATTCTTTATCGAAACGCTCAAACCTCGCTGGGCTTAGGGCCGGCTTCTATGTGGGCGACGCGGACATAGTCGATTATTTACGAGAGGTCCGNAAACACGCCGGATTCATGGTTCCGGGTCCGGCGCAAGCTGCTGCAGTTGCTGCCCTGTCAGANCAAGACCACGTAGANCAACAACGGGAGACCTACTGGAACCGACTCAATCGTTTGTCGAACATCCTCTCNAATATGGGGGTAGAAGCCCCGTTGCCTCGAGGNGGTTTCTATCTGTGGGTNCCAGCGCCTGATGGGAATGCATGGGCCTTCGTAGAACGTCTTCTGAAAGACATTGGTTTATTGGCATCGCCTGGGGAATTCTACGGACCTCTTGGTGGCGGATACGTCCGTATAGCTGCAGTCCAAAGTGATGAACGAATTCAGTTGTTAGAACAACGATTAGGTATGAGCTAGGTCACGCAAGCATCAAACCGTACCCTTGGAGTGGTGATCGATCTCCTTGACCTCGCTGCAGAACTAGTCGATATCCCTTCGGAAAGTCACGAAGAGACGGCNTTAGCTGACCTTTTTGAGCGACGGCTGAGAGATGGTTCAAATTTGGCAGTAGATCGAGTAGGTGACAGCGTCATTGCACGATCTGAACTAAACAACGAACATCGCCTCGTGATTGCCGGGCATCTCGACACCGTCCCCGCCAACGGAAACCAGCAAGCCCGCATCGACGGAGACCGGCTCTACGGGTTAGGTGCCTGCGATATGAAAGGGGGACTGGCAGCCCAGTTGGCGACTGCCCTCGCAGTCGATGAGCCAGCAGTTGATGTGACGTTCGTGTTCTATCCCTGCGAAGAAGTAGCTGCACAATACAACGGGCTGAGCCACCTCTTTGAAACCCATCCNCAGCTTGTTGATGGTGACGTAGCTCTTCTTGGTGAACCAACGTCTGCTGCTATCGAAGCAGGTTGTCAGGGAACGCTCAGAGTTAAGGCGCTGTACGCAGGTGAACGGGCTCACACAGCGCGCCCCTGGAAGGGTCGAAACGCGATACATCGGCTCGGGCCTATCTTGCGAGCGTTAGAACAGTACGAAGGCCGTCGGCCCGTCGTGGACGGCTGCGAGTATCGCGAAGCAATGCAAGCGGTGTATGTGGAAGCTGGCGTCGCGGGGAACGTTGTCCCTGACGAAGCGAGCCTGACGGTCAACTACCGGTATGCGCCAGACCGCACTCCAGAAGAAGCCGAAGAGCACGTCGCAAAACTATTAGGCGACTGCGACCAGCTATTAATTGACGATCATTCACAACCCGCTATGCCTGCGCTGACCCACCCGCTACTGCATCAACTTATAACCCGTAACAACCTTGAAGTCAGAGCAAAGCTTGGATGGACCGATGTGGCGCGTTTCGCCGTAAATGGGATACCGGCATCGAATTTCGGTGCAGGGGACGCTTCGATCGCTCACACCCAGGGTGAATTCGTTGAACGTCACGAGATAGAACTCGTGCACTCTGCTCTCCTAGATTTAGTCAACGAAGGTGTCAGCTGAGCTCCAACATTTCTTCCAGAACCTTAGCGACCCCATTATCGATATTTGAATCGGTAACTTCATCAGCTGCTTGCAAAGTATCGGGATGAGCATTAGCTACCGCTACCCCCCAACCCGCGGCTTTGAGCATCGCGTCATCGTTGGGCATGTCACCGAACGCGATTATTTGTTCAGCGTTTATTTGTCGTTGTTCACAGAGCCTTTCGAGGCCAAAAGCTTTATCAACCCCAGGAGGCATGAGCTCAACAAACTGAAGTCCTGCATGCATGATGTTTGCCCGGTCTCCTACAACTGGGTTGATAAGAGCCGACGTTTCATCAGCCGAAAGGTTCGGCACGTTCACGAGTAACTTGTGAACTCTCTTATCAAGTAAAGGAATCACATCAGAAATATTGCTATCTACTGGCCGTGACGCGAGTTCAAGCCATCTGCGCTCAGCTAGGAAATCGTCGCCCATTTCGACGCAAAAGCCGGCATTTGGATGAGCCCTCCTTATTTCTGTCAAAAGGTCCGTAGCGTCGTCTAAGTCGAGAGTCGCGAACTGAGTGCTGACACCAGTCGAAGGTTCATATGCCATCGCTCCATTGGCGCATATCAATGTGGTTGGAATCCCTGTCTGGGTAGGAATCGATGTGCAGTATCTCGGCGGTCGCCCTGTGACGACCACGAATTCAAGATCGAACTCTACGAGGCGCGCCAAAATTGCCCGGGTTCTCTCAGATATCTTTCGACCCACTCCGAGGAGAGTGCCGTCAAAATCAGTGGCGATCAATGCCACATCTTCGATGAGGGGACGATGACTCATAGGCCGTAGCGACTGGGTTCAGTTCTCAGCCACTCGCCGATTGTTTCTCCCACCATGATTGAAGTTGGGTTCGTATTGGCTCTCGGCACAGTCGGGAAGATCGAAGCATCCGCGACGACTAAACCGTCAATAGCGTGGCATCTACCGTATTGATCGACTACCGAGTTGGGGTCGTCAGTTGGACCCATTCGGGCGGTTCCGCAAGGGTGATACCCGGACGCGGCAAAACGGCGTAGTAGATCAATGACGTCGTCTCGATTTGCGACCCTGTTCATGTCAGGGAATACGACCTCGTCTGTCAGCGAACCGAGAGGGCCGGTCTCGGTGAAGCGTAAAGCATCCAGAAAACAGTCAGCGAGACGTTCAGCATCTCGAGAGACCTCACAAAACCGAGATCTGATTGTCGGAGCAGCAAAGGGGTCAGCATCAGGGAAGAACAATTCGCCCACCCCATCAACTTGTTCGAGTACGGCAGCAACTCCGAAATAAGGAAGATTGTCTCTCCCGGCGAAGGTCAGCTGTTCAATCTGTAAATCAGCACGATGGAGGCTATTAGGCGCTGTGTACCTCAAAATTGTTTGGATAATCGGCTGATCAGTTGCTACTAGCTCAGGGTGAGTTGGTCTGCACAGAACGAACAAACCAGGGTGGTCCGACAAGTTGCGTCCCACCGCCGCTACATCAGCAGTCACATCGACACCCATTCGCAGGAGGTCTTCTCGCGGACCTACACCAGATCGCAAAAGAATCCCCGGAGTGTGAATGGCTCCCGCGCACAGAACTACCAATTTTGCTCGAATTCGGTGGACTGATCCGTCTGGACCTATGACTTCCACACCTCCAACTCGGCCCTTTTCGATGATGAGTCGGTCAGTGTGGCATCCTCCCCGAATCTCAAGATTTGGACGGAGTCGTGCCGGAGCCAGGTAGGCCGATGCGGTTGAAACGCGAAGCTGACCCAGCTTGTTCATCGGCTGTGGGCCTGATCCCAACGCTGATGGATGATTCTGATCGGGGCATTCAGGAAAACCGAGTTCATCAGCTGTCGCAAGGAATGCTTGGTGCAGTTCAGTGAGCTCCTCATGGGGATACCTCCTCACTGTTATGGGTCCTGCATCACCGTGATGATCTTCGTCGCCGAAGTCAAGGTCACGCTCAAGTCGACAGAAGGTCCTCAGTACGTTGTCCCATCTCCATTCTGGGTTACCTCGGTCGGACCAGTCGTCATAATCTTCGGGGACACCGCGCAAAAAGATGCACGTGTTAACGGCACTTGACCCTCCAGTGACCCTTCCTCGCGGCAGAGGCTGACCTGGGCGTCGCTCGGTAGGTGAATATTCGAGCCGCCAATCATGATCGACGAGGCTGTTGTGATGGCCGTTACGCAAATCAGCTGGAGTATTGGCGAGATCCTGATAATCAGGCCCAGCTTCCAATAACAAGACATGCCTGTTCGGGTCTTCACTAGCTCGAGCTGCGAGCGGAGCACCAGATGCACCAGCCCCTATGACGATGATGTCGTAATTCTGCTCGCTAACCACCAAGGTGACGCTAGTAGGCCAACACATCCATAGCATGCCGACTAGTTGCTCTAGGCTCTCGCAATGGCCGACACCGTTATCCGAAACGCGACAATAATTGACGGCACCGGGGCGGAACGATTCACCGGCGACGTGACAATCGAGGATGGTCACATAAGCGAGGTTGGCTCCTCTTCAGGTGCCGCCGCGGTTGAAGTCGATGCAACGGGCCTCGTGTTAGCGCCGGGTTTCGTAGATGTGCATACCCATGATGACGGTGCCCTACTCCAACACCCTGATATGGCTTTCAAAATTTCCCAAGGGTGCACCAGCGTTGTCGTGGGGAACTGTGGGTTTTCGGCGATTCCGGCGGTCCCTGGGGAAAACACGTTAGATCTGTCAGGAGTTCAAGCGAATTGGAGTGACCTGGACGGCTATCGCCGAAATGTAGAAAATTCTGGTCCTGCGCTTAACGCCATGATGCTTGTCGGACACAACACCATCCGATCCTTGGAAATGGGTAATGAACGTCGGGCCCCTAANGATCAAGAGCTTGAGCGGATGCAGCAACACGTCGAGCTGGCCATGGAACAGGGTGCGTGCGGCTTTTCAACTGGTCTTGTTTACAGACCAGGACGATGGTCAGACACAGACGAGGTCCTCGAACTGGCAAAAATAGTCGCACCGTTTGACGGGATCTACGCGACCCACATGCGCAACGAAAATGATCATCTCCTTGAAGCAGTTGACGAAGCATTGGAAATCGGAANGAAAGCCGGAGTGGCTGTTCAAATCAGCCACCACAAAGCCGCAGGNAAAAGAAACTGGGGCAAAGTCGAAGAATCACTGGCCAAAGTCGATGCCGCGGTAGCAGAGGGAGCCGAGGTGACACTTGATGTATATCCCTATACCGCAGGTAGTGGGCCAATGGTTCAATATTTCGA
This sequence comes from Acidimicrobiaceae bacterium, assembly GCA_002713975.1. Taxonomy (GTDB): domain Bacteria; phylum Actinomycetota; class Acidimicrobiia; order Acidimicrobiales; family Poriferisodalaceae; genus MedAcidi-G3. The sequence continues at coordinate 41,740 of PAVP01000053.1, forward strand.
TATTGACAACCCAAACCCCGAACTNGCTCAAGCTATTCAATTGGCATCCTGCCCAGCGTTTCGACATTACGAAGGTCGAATGCTCGTCGACATAGCTGCNGAACTCGGTATTACGGCCCCGGAAGCTGTTCGCCACNTTCTNACCGCCCCTGACGGGAAAAAAACAATCTGTATTCAACACGTAATGGACGAGGGTGACGTTGTTTCTAACCTTCGACATGACCGGGTGATGATNGGTTCAGATGGCCTCCCGGACTTAACGGGAAGGCCTCACCCGAGACTGTTCGGCACCTTTCCGCGTGTTTTGGGTCGTTACGTCAGAGAGCAAGGCGTCGTGGACTTAGAAAGTGCTGTACGTCGAATGACCTCTCTGTCGTGCGACGTCCACGGCCTCAGTGGCCGAGGACGGATTACCGAAGGCAATTGGGCAGACCTGGTGCTCTTCGACCCAGACGTAGTNATCGATGTAGCCAGTTATGAAGACCCCAAACGAGAATCTGTCGGGATACGAAATGTTTGGGTTAACGGTCATNTGGCTTTTGACAATGGGGTACACACNCGGGTCGGTAGTGGAAACGTCCTTAGGTATCGTCAGCACTAAACCCTTGAAAGAGCGGAGGGCGAGTACTCTGTAGTTAACGCGTCGTTGACTCATTCTCGGTTTAACACGCACTCAGCCGCTGTTAGGCGGCCTCCGCATACGCCGGCTGTTCGGCGTTAAGCAGTCGAAAGTTCACCCCCTTGACAACGACCTTTGCAGAACTCGGTGTTCCTCAAGATCTGATAGANGCATTGGCTCAACANGGAATCGAGTCACCTTTCGCTATCCAGACCCTCGCCATTAAAGATGCAATGGCCCGACGCGACGTCTGCGGGAAAGCGAAAACCGGGTCCGGGAAAACTCTTGCCTTCAGTTTGCCTGCGATAGCTCACACAGAACGAAACAAAGACGGTAAACCAACGACGTTGGTGTTGACGCCTACACGTGAACTGGCGAATCAAATAACCGGCGTTGTGGAACCACTTGCCAAAGCACGCCAACTCCGAACAATTGCTGTGTACGGCGGCACCAATATCGACAAACAGATAGAAACCATCACTAAAGGGATTGACATCATCATTGCTACACCCGGGCGTCTCATCGACCTGATCGAAAGAAAAGCAATGGACGTGGCTTTGGTGGAGTGTGTTGTGGTTGANGAAGCTGACCGGATGGCAGACATGGGGTTTCTTCCCCAAGTTGAATGGATCCTCCGACACATACAGGTCAACCATCAAACAATGCTCTTCTCTGCGACATTGGATGGTGCGGTCGACACGGTCGTCAAGCGNCATCTCACCGANCCCGTATTCCATGAAGTTGACGAGCCCGAAGTAACGGTAAGCGAAATGGGACATGTCTTTATGTCCGTCCACAAAATGAACCGCGTTCAGGTCTCGGCTCGCATCATCAGTCAAGCCACCAAAACGATGCTGTTCACCCGAACCAAACGAGGTGCTGATCAACTCGAACGAGAACTTCGTTCAGAGGGGGTCAAAGCTGCAGCGATTCATGGAGACCTCCGGCAATCACAAAGAGAAAAAGCTCTGAAAGACTTCAGCAATGGCGATATCAAAGCTTTAGTAGCTACAGATGTGGCGGCAAGAGGTATCCATGTTGATGACGTCGACGTGGTAATTCATTACAACCCGCCGGAAGACCACAAGACTTACCTGCACCGGTCAGGAAGAACAGCTCGAGCAGGCGCCGCAGGAACAGCGGTCACCATGTTTCTCTGGGATGAGGAACTGCAGGTTCGACAACTTCAGCGTCGGCTCGGCCTCAAACTTCCGCTGCACGAGATTTTTTCTAACGACCCCAGACTGGACGACCTTCCAACGTGGGTACACCGCCAAGTTTGAAACTTGATCAGGTGGCTTTGCCATTAACTGTCGCCAAGGCAGCTAATGCTCTAGCCAAGCGTCTAGAAGCTGGTGGTGCAGGTGAGGAAGTACTCCAGGAACTAGCTGAGCTAGGTCAGTTGAGGCAGAAAGATCTGGATGATCACAGAACAAATGGGGCGGTCTTCACTCCGTACTCCGTAGCGCAAGAACTGGTACGCGAAGCCGGTATTGATGCAGGCGACATCGTTTGCGACCCATCGGTAGGCCCGGGAGTGTTTTTGCTCGCTGCCGCAGAGCAGAAGTTCCACGGTGGTGAGTCAGTTCCTTCGATTATCGACAGCTTAAGAGGAATAGANATCGACCCACTGACGATCCAAGTTGCACGAACAACTTTGCGATTATGGGCAGCGTGGCGAGGAAAGCAATGGCTCGCAACTGACCAGCTAATTGTGGGAGATGGGCTCCTGGATGNTCCAGCGGACTGGTATGGCGGATGCGATGTNGTTATCGGAAACCCTCCCTTTCTTGGTCAACTGAAATCAGAGACGGCCCGGAACTCGATGCGAGCGAAAACTCTCAAAGAAAGATTCGGAGACCTCTACACCGCGTATGTCGACGAGAGCATGTTGTTTCTTCTCCTGGGGGTCGAGCTAAGTAGTGCCAACGGAACAGTCGTCTTAATTGTTCCGGCCTCGTTGCTGGGAGCTGATTCGAGTCGACCCGCAAGAGAGTGGATNGATGACCAGTTGCCGTTGAAAGATCTATGGNTCGGAGGCAGATCCGTATTCGATGTTGCAGCAGTTGAAGTAGTGGCACCGATACTCAAACGGCGANAGGACCGGAACTGCAGAATCATTAGCCACGAGTCACNAGAAANTATCGAAGTNCCATCAGCGACCGCAGGNCAATGGTCNCGGCTTCTTGCAGTAGCGAACGGAACGCCGACGGTTACCCTCGCTGCCGATGTGACCNTAGGNGATCAAGCATCAGTCACCGCAGACTTCCGAGACGCCTACTACTGGTTAGCCGAGAGGGTAGAGGACGCCGACCTGCAAGACAGACGCCCCAAACTTGCGACGGTGGGGCTCGTCGATCCGTTTTGTTTTAAGCATGGAGCCGTTAACACTCGATTTGCGAAACAAAAATTTGAGCGACCGGTGATTCAAATCGAAGACGACCCACCGCCGAAACTCATGAAATGGTTGGAGCAAAAGCTGCAGCCCAAACTGTTAGTCGCCACCCAAACTCGCATAGTCGAATGTTATGCCGACACAAAAGGGGAATTACTGCCGTCGACTCCGCTGCTATCGATTATCCCCATGAAGGAAACGCAGCTATGGCATTTGATGGCAGCAGTAGCGTCACCGGCAGCATCTGCATGGCTCGCATCTGTCGCCGCGGGGACAGGATTGAGCCAAACAACAATTCGTATTAGGGCTTCTTTGCTGACTGATCTTCCGTTGCCGTTGCCTTCTGAAAGTTGGGATGAAGGGGCACATTTGGCTCAGCAAATGCAGGAAGAACAAGCCGATGAACATATATCTGTTCGGTTCGGAGAAGTTATGAATCAGGCCTACAACACGGCCTCAGGAGAGCTTCTTTCGTGGTGGATTTCCGAATTCCAAAAAAAACAGGCTTGACCTTGTGGGTAAGGCCTCAGGTAGCCTTTTAGTTCAGTCCCGGAGCAACAGTGTCTGAAGCAGATAAAACCCCCCAACCTTCTGTCACCGACTCCCCTCCCGCGTCCGGAGCCTGGTTCGAAACGATGCCAGCCGGAGAGAGAAAATTCTTTGAATTAGCCCCAGATCGCCCTTACGTGCTTGAAAGTGGAGCCGAGCTGCAGACACCTCAAGTTGCCTACGAAACTTGGGGCAATCTCGACGCCGCTGGCAGCAACGCGATCCTTGTTTGTCATGCCCTCACAGGGGACGCCCACGCGCACGGAGAGGCTGGCCCAGGGCAACCCACACCTGGCTGGTGGAATGACTTCATCGGTCCAGGACGGCCACTTGACACAGATCGTTTCTTTGTCGTGTGCGCCAATGTCTTGGGTGGCTGCCAAGGAACCACAGGACCCGCCTCGACAAATCCTGTTACCGGCAGACCGTGGGGAGGCGATTTCCCCGTCGTCACGATTAGAGACGTCGTTAGATCTCAAAGAGCCTTGGCTCAATACTTAGGAATTCAACGATGGATGGCAGTCGTCGGTGGATCGATGGGAGGCATGCAAGCCCTGGAATGGGCAACCAGCTACCCCGATCGTTGCGGATCCTTGGTGATCATCGCATCAACAGCTGCTGCATCAGCGCAACAGATCGCTTGGAGCCAGGTTGGCAGACAAGCAATCGTCGACGACCCTGCCTATAACCAAGGCCATTACTACGACGCGAAGCCAGGTGAGGGGCCGCATCTTGGATTAGCTAACGCGCGACGCATAGCAATGATCCATTACAGAAGTGACGAGGAGTTCGATCGACGTTTCGACAGACATAGCAATGACCCCGTGGAACCTCTTCGAATGGAACACCGATTCGACGTTGAAAGCTACCTGGATTACCAAGCCGCAAAGATTCAGTGGCGTTTCGATGCCAACACCTATCTAGTTTTGAACAAGATGATGGATCTTCATGACATTGGCCGCGGCCGCGGTGGTGTTGAACAGGCCCTCAAACGGATTACCTGTCCCAGCCTTCTTATGAGTGTTCGCACCGACTTCCTCTACCCGCGTCACCAGCAGATTCGAGTGGTCGATGCNCTCAAAGGGCGAGTGCCNGTTGAACACATCGATATAGACAGCGATAACGGTCACGACGGTTTTTTGACCGAGCCAGAGCAAACCGGTGCTCCGATGGGAGATTTCATCGACAAAGTCGCCAAAGGGTCGATCGCCTAGCGCCTCCGACGGGTTTGGTTAGTTAGCAGATGTTGATAAGAGATCATCGACCTCCTCCAACTCGACTTTGGTGAGCAGCCATCCTGACGCTTGGGAATTTGCTCTCACTTGTTCTGCACTAGTTGCCCCTGCAATCACGCTGGGGATCTCGGGCTTGGACAACAACCAAGAAAACGCTAGATCAAGTAGNGAACGNTCCCTGTTNCGTAACCACTCGGTCAGCCTTTCCACAGCACGCAAGTTGCGGTCNGTCATAAANAGATCNAGGCGATCCTGNGGCCACTCAGCAAGNCGAGTTCCAGGTCGCGGCCCTTCANGTGTCACTTTGCCCGTCAATAGTCCTGATTCGAGCGGGAAAAAGGGCAGGAAACCGACGTCANGATCACGACAAACTTCAAATACCTCAGCCTCAGGCTCTCGGTGTAACAGCGAGTAACGATTCTGTACGGTCCGATACGAGGTGAGACTGTCTCGCTCTGATATATCAATAGCCGAATCAAGCCTTTCAGCGTCATAGTTGGAGCAACCGATTTCGCGCACTTTGCCAGCCACCACCAGGTCGTGGAGCGCTTCAAGTGTTTCACGCTCGGGAACTTGATCATCGGGCGTATGG
>PAVP01000054.1 GCA_002713975.1 Acidimicrobiaceae bacterium
GAGAGCGACCGCTGGAATCCCCAGCCGAGCTATTGAAATGCTGTCACGCACGGTGCCAGAAGTGCAGCTGCCTCAATGGCCGTACGCTGCAACTACTGCCTGACACTCCGCTTGGATGTCTTCGAGCATCTTGCCGCCGACAACCGACGAAGCGTCGCCTTTGTCGTATCGCACAAAAGATGCTGATGGAACGGCCTGGGCAAGTGTCTTCTCGACATGGTCCAAAAAGCGGACACTGTCGGGAAATCCGTTGGCGACTAACCCAATCGTTAAGGGACTATCTAGGCTGACCTTAATTTCGTATGGTTCAGGAACCGCCTTCGGCTGAGCCCGAGGATCATGAAATTCAGTTGTTGTGCTCACTGTCCACCCCCATCATTGTGATGCGCTTCGGTGATCGCTCACCCTAGTTAAGTCTTATCTTAGCCGTCGCCCTTGATCTGTCGAAGGAACATGCCATTATCGAAATAATCTCGCCAGAAAGTAATTAAACCTTCGTTTACTTCAAATACACCCATTACCGGAATTTCAATGGCGCGGCCGCTTGCTGTATGGAAACGGTCGAGCCGTTCGTTCATCACTGTGTTCCCAGTGCATGTTTGGCGTACTACCTCAAATTCCACTGGGCCTTCACCTTGTAAGAGACCGCTTAGAAATTGATGCATGTCGCTTTTACCAGTCATGTCTCCGATCGGAACGTTGTCGTAGTAACAATCGTCTGAAACGTGCTCAACTGCCGCATCGAGGTCGCGTGCCTCAATCTTTGAAATAAACGCATTGACTATCTCTTCGGGGTTAGTTGCTTCACTCATAGTCCGCAATTGTTGCAGGATCTCGTAAACCATGCTCATCCGTGGGAGGCTGTGCCCATGCGTTTCCAAGACAAGGTTGTTGTAATAACAGGAGCAGCGGGTGGAATAGGGCTTGCCGCGGTGCGCCGATTCGCCTCAGAAGGTGCACGTATTTTTGCAGTGGACCTAGAAGGATCGGATTTGGATTCAGCCTTGGCTGAGGCAGAACCGTTTGGAGTTGATGCGCTTTCACACTCAGCAGATTGCAGCCAGGCCGCAGAGGTATCAGGGTATGTTGACCGGTGCGTAAACGAATTCGGCCGGCTCGACGTGCTGTTTAACAATGCTGGTATCGAGGGTCGCATCATGAGCCTCCTCGAGTATCCGGAAGATGACTTTGATCGAGTTATCAACGTCAACCTTCGCGGCGTGTGGCTCGGAATGAAATACGCGGCCCCTGCGATGTTCGCTGATGGTGGCGGTTCGATAGTTAATACAGCGTCGACTGCTGGACTGATCGGTGCCCGCGGCTTGTCTCCTTATGTGGCTAGTAAGCACGGTGTCGTGGGACTCACAAAATCCGCTGCTCTAGAACTTGTGCCCCAGGGTGTGAGAGTTAACGCTGTGTGCCCGTCACCTATCGAAACTCGAATGATGAGAAGCATTGAAGAAGGTTTCGGAGGTGATCAGGCCGAAATGATGCGTAAAGACTTCGCCTCCAGGAATCCAATGGGCCGGTACGGCGAACCCGACGAAGTAGCAGCTCTGGTCGCGTTCCTCGCTTCAGATGACGCTAGCTATATCAACGGCGGGATATACCCCGTAGATGGCGGTTCAACAGGCGGCAGATGAGTACCAACCACCGCGTTCATGACATAGGAGGGACCGAAGGATGGGGAGCGGTCCCGTACGATCCAACCGAAGCGGTCTTTCATAATGATTGGGAGCGTCGGGTTCTAGGCCTGCTTTTCCAAGTTCTTCCCCACACAGCCAAACGACCTGGAGAATTCCGGCATACTCTCGAAAGGTTGGCGTCGGAAGACTATTTCTGCTCAGACGGATATTACGGTCGATGGCGAGCGGGTATGGAAGTCCTCCTGCATGAATACGGCCATGTCGATAAGGCAGAACTTGACAACCGAATAGGAGTTCCACCCGGCACGAGCGCCGGATACCGATCCGCGAACGTCGCTGCGGTCAACCCGGAAAGCCTGCCACCGGATCGCATCACGCCGGTACCAGAACGCCGAACAGTAAGGCGAGAGCTTAAAGAAGCGCCACGATTTCAAATAGGTGATCGCGTTGTAGCCGCAGGTAACGATGAAGCGGGGCATACGCGACTGCCCGAATATGTTCGTGGGGTCACGGGGACGGTTGTGAAGATACATCCCGCAGAAGTCTTGCCCGATAGCACAGCGCACAACCATGGCGACCGACCTCAGCACGTGCTGTGCGTGGCGTACCAAGCTAAAGACCTCTGGGGCGAAGACGCTGAACAATACGTAGTGATAAATGTCGACCTATACGAAAGCTATGTGGAATTAGACGAAGGAGCGTCATGAGCCAAGGAGCCGACCACCACCATGGGAGTAACGCAAATTCACCAGAGATAAGAACTGAAGCGCTGGAAGATTTGCTCGTAGAGAAAGGTTTGATCGACAGAGCNCGAGTCGATGACTCTAATCGAGAGATTNGANCATGACTTAGGCCCCATGATTGGGGCTCGCCTAGTAGCGAAATCGTGGCTTGAACCNGAGTTTCGAGANAAGCTTTTGGANGATGCNGANCAAGTCCTGAAGGACGAACAAATTCAGGGTGCCGAAATCGAACACGTTGAGATCAAGGCAAACGAACCGGGGGTACATAATGTCGTTGTATGTACTCTCTGCTCTTGTTACCCGTGGGCTTTGCTGGGGCTACCACCAAGTTGGTACAAAAGTCCTGAATACCGATCCCGGGTGGTGCGAGAACCTCGCAAAGTACTTGAAGAAATGGGAATGTCGCTCGACCCTGATACAGAGATTCGAGTTTGGGACAGCAGTTCAGAAACCCGATTCCTAGTTCTTCCAGAACGACCAGCGGGGACAGAAGAATTAGACCTTGAAGCTTTGACTCAACTCGTCACACGAGACTCAATGATCGGTGTTGCCGAGGTGAAAGCGTAGTGACAGGTGCCGAAATTTTGGATGGTTCTGTGGCAGCCCCGCCCCGAGATAATGGGGAGTTGGTTTTCGAAGCACCCTGGCAAAGCCGTGCATTCGGTGTTGTAGCGGACCTTGTCGACTCCGGAGCTTTCAGTTGGAATGATTTCCGCCAAGAGCTGATCGAAGCCATTCAGGCTTGGGAAGCCCTCGCGAGTGAAGATCAACCACTGTGGGATTACTACACCTGTTGGGTGGTGGCACTGGAACAACTGCTTTTCAACAAGGTTCTGCTTGACCCCTCTGAACTAGATTTGCGATCAAGTGAGTATGTTGAGCGTCCTCATGGTCACGACCACTAATAACAGACCAAGATAATTTGCCTCTTAGGTCGTTTGAGGTTCGCCCGGATGTTCTTCCCACCACCAAGACGACTTGAGCATGTAACAGCGTCGCCGAGGCCCTTCAGCCTCCAGATCCAAAGATTCATAAGAGACATCGCCAGCGTAGAAAGCCACCATCCCAGGATCTGCGCCACCTACTTCTTTTATGTGTGTGTGGAAGCATTGAGATTCTTGAACAGAAGCACACGCATCTTCGACCGAACCAAAAGCGCGGAGCCAATCCAGCGTGCAGAAGGTCGGGGTTACGATCTCTATTTCTCCTTCAGAGCGTCGCTGAAGAGCATCTGAGGGAGTCATCCAATGGTGTTCAGTAATTTCACCGTGGTCTATAGAAACATCAAGACCTTGGGGAGCTGCAGCTAAGAAAAATTGAGTTGAGAAACGTTTGGGACGGACGGCTGGCGGAAGCCAGTGAGCGAAATGATGCAGTTCTGTGCCCGCGAGGTCTATTCCTGCTTCTTCTTGCGCCTCACGAATCGCGGCTGCGTGAAACCCGCGGCCGTTGCTGCCATCGCACATGGTGACCGTCGTAGTATCAACGCGATCCTCGGGGTCTACTCTGCCGCCTGGGAAAACCCACATTCCGCCGAAGTAAATCTTGGAGTTCCTCCGGAGCATAAGTACTTCTATTCCGTCGGAACTGTCGCGCGCAACCACGACTGTTGCAGCATCGATGGGTTCCTCTATCTCAGTCATGATTGTTCCCTAGTCCTTTGCACCAATCGTTCAGAACCGGCATCGAGGCCAGGTAATTGTTGGGCAACAGAACCTGCGTGCTCTGCAGCTAATTTCAATACCACTCCCTCTAATTCGGCCCAAGAAGAAACTCTCGGCCCTTCAATGTGACGGTTGTAGGGCTGGTCGAAGGTGATGACGTTGTACCCAGCTTCTCGGAGCCCCTCCACATTGTGGGGCCCATCGTCAACATATGCATGAGCTGCTACATCAGGTTTCTCCCCGACAAAACAAACATCGCGGTAGGGAATTCGTTTCTCGTCCAACCATTGGGCCGTGTCAGCGATAGCGACGGCATGACCCCAATTCACATAGAGACGGTGAGTGACTACGCGAATCCATATACCTGCGTCAGACAGACGCCAAAGGGTTTCAGCACAGCCGGGAACAACGTCCATGTGTCTAAACATGCGATGTTCCATGACAGCAACGCGATGAAGTCGCTCAAAGTCGTTTGGTCCGAACCCCCACTCTCGGAAATCCCAGCTTCGTTCCAAAGGAAGCGATTCTTCATCAACCCCTAGTTCCTCTGCCACGATCTCACGAAATATTTCGGTGTGTAGCCCACAGACCCCATCAAGGTCGACACCAAAAATGAACTCATTCATGATCGACGCCTTCCAAATTTGTTGCGTTTTGTTGGAGGCTCTTCAGGAACAGGAAGTTGTATCCAGGATTCAGAAAGTTTTGATTGGCCGTCCTGCCGAATCTCCTCTAGTTCCGCTGGTGTCCATCGCCCAGGCCGTGGATCTATCGCCCGGTAACGTGCCTCCAAATGTTCAAAATTCTCTTCAGTTATGACGTTTTCGATGAGTTGGCAGGGCCTCCAGCTTTCGATGTTTCCAAGCCATATGTAGCTGTCCGCGACGTCTTTCAGTCTCAGCGAGGTTTCGTTCCCATCCAGTGAACCGACCACTTCGTTCAAACCAACATTCCCAAGAGTCGCGAGGTCCAGAGTGATTCCAAAGGTTTTGGGCTTCTCTGGAGCTGCAGCGACTAAGGCTTCCACTCGCTCGGCAGCTTGACTGTCAGCCACTGCGCCATGAAACACTGCTCTTGCCACCCCTTCGCCCATCCAACGATGAAGAAGATTCCCGACCGTAACTGTGGGTAGTTCATCCTTCCATTGAACGAGGTTTGTCGTAGTGCGCTCGCCGGACAGTAATGCGACCGCACGTCCGCCTGAGCGAAGCACTTCATTTGTCAAAGTATTGGCCATGTGAAACGCGGCCACGTCTCGGTAGTGTCCGCCCATCCACCAATTTCTGAGCTCTAATTCTGCGGCTGACCTGCCTTCGAGAAGCGATGGATCCTCNACATAGGTCGGGAGACCTAAACCAATGANCCGAAATTGAGGGTCATNAGCGTCAAGACTTCTGTTCAGGGACCANGCGGCCTTAAGAACGTCNGCNTATTCGGAATATGTAAAGCCGATACCGAGCAAATCAATGAACAAATTGGTGCATCTCAATTCATCCCAGACTTCTGCTGTAAGCAACTNGTCGAGAGACTCTTGAGCCCGTGAGTTGGTGAACTCCCAGGCCAAGTTATGTATGCCNGCTTCGTAGAGTTNNGGCANCACCTCTGAAACGAACGATACATGTTGAGCAATCCCAACCTGATCGCCCAGCAACACCAACTGTTTNGATTTTGCTAATTCGACGAGATGAGCAGAAGCTGACTGCAAAGAAGAGTTTTGCTCTTCGTTTGTTGGTGTTGAGTCGTTCATTTCAGGTCCATCGTCTCGCTAGACAATCTGTGTCCAACTGAGTTCAGCTGCTGCTGCAGCGTTGTTAATAGCGTTTTCAAAGTCATTAACAGTTGAATCTGCGCGCCGGAGATGTGGATCAAGTGACCACCTACGTGCTTCGGCAAGATTTGCGTCATTGATCAAGCCGTGCAGAGGAGTTGGCCCACGCATGTCCCGAGGGCATTCAAGAAATATCCATCCGTGAGCCAGTTGGGAAATGTCGCCCCCATCGATGGAGGTGGAACACGAGAGCCTTCCGATAAGTCCTGAGGTTACGTCGAACGCTACTGGGAAATGAGGTCTGCTTTCATGAACAAAAGCGGCGTCTAAGTAGCCATCCGCGGGCAGCGTAAAAAGTCCGTGCTCGCCGTCGGCGGCTAAGGGTTGATGGATGAGCACTGTCGCTGCCTGGTCGGCGATAGCGCTATAGACATGGTTTCCGCAACCAACCACTCTGCCATCCACAACATCACTATCGATTCGATCCATGGTCGCGTGGGGTCGCCTTCTCATTCGAGTCAACGCGTTTCCAGTTCTAGTTAGAACTANNGCCTTATTTCCTTTGCCNACGAACTCTCTCAACAAAACGTCAGCCATATGTCGCGAAGCCGGACCCNNGGGACGTAAATGCNCCCACGCATAGGGCGACANCAAATCGGCGTTGTCTGTNACGGCATCNATCTCTATGTCNTAGTCCAGAGCCACTACTCGAAACNTAGGCGAGTTNGAACTTCGGNTTCGATTAACAGCCCAAACTGCCCGAAGAATNTCTAGGTATTCGACGAAGGAAAAATGGTGACGTAATCCCCAACGAAATAGAGCCGACCTTGCGATCCCTTCATCAAACTGGTGGGCGTTAACNAGTTCATCCAANANTGATTGATCGTCCACACATGCCCACTCGATACCGAGAAGGTAGACCCCGGCAGCGCTGACAGCAGGAATTAGCTCTTGCAGGAATAGGCCAGTCTTGCGGGAGGGAAGGTTGTGTCCGACGAAAACTATTTCATGACGATCGAACAAACCTGAGACGTAATCCACGGGTTCACGTCCCGCCAAGGAAATTTCGTCGATAACTAGGTCCAGATGTCCCGGGTCGATCGATGAGAGACGACGACGCTGTCGAAAATGCTCGATCGTTTCAAGCATCGCGTCATCACCATCAACAGTCACTTGCCCGAGAGTACCCAGCGATAAAGGTGCAGCGATAGCTGCCCACCAATATTCGACCCGATCGACCGTGCCAGTTGACCTCTACGCGACGTATGGTGAAGGAGCAGTCGCGGTTGCGAGTTCAGAAAGTGGAACATTTAATGACTATGCGTCTATATGACACAGCGCAAGCAGCCGTAATTGATATCGAACTCGACGCACACGTCCGCATGTACGTATGCGGTATCACGCCCTATGACTCNACGCATCTTGGTCATGCAGCTACTTACCTGAGCTATGACCTCTTAATTCGGCGGCTTGAGGATCTCGGTCATACGGTTCAACTAGTTCGAAATGTCACTGACGTAGATGACAGCATTCTGCCCAAAGCTCGAGAATTGGGGATCGATTTTCTCGAATTAGCCGAGATGGAAATGGATCGGTTCGACCAAGACATGGTGGCGTTGAATACTCGGCGCGCCGACGCTGAACCACGTGCGACAGAGTCCATCGATGACATGATCAAAATTATCGAAAAGTTGGTAGACCGTGGCCACACCTACACCACTGAGGGAACGACCTACTTCGACATCAGCACTTTCCCAGACTTTGGGAAATTGTCTCATTTGAATGAACAAGAGATGGTTGTGCTGGCGGCCGAAAGAGGTGGACGGCCTGATGACCCGAAACAAAAAAACCCATTGGACTTCGTCTTGTGGCAGCCAAGCGCAGATGACGAACCAAGCTGGGAGTCACCTTTCGGAACAGGACGACCTGGATGGCACATTGAGTGCTCTGCCATGAGCATGCGCGCCTTGGGGCCAACAATTGACATCCACGGAGGCGGCGCCGATCTGATTTTCCCCCATCATGAGTGTGAGATTGCGCAAAGTGAGTCGGTAAATGGTGAACCGTTTTCTCGCTACTGGATTCATGCAGGCTTGGTGGCCTATCAAGGAACCAAAATGTCCAAATCTCTGGGCAACTTGGTGTTCGTTTCGGAATTACGAAAAGAAATTGACCCTCGAGCGATTCGGCTGGCGCTCATGGCTCACCACTATCGCTCCGACTTTGAATGGTTTGATGAAGAAGGACCGCGAGCACAAAGAGATCTTGAACTCCTGATCCGTTCCGGAGGAGGAGCTCAGCCGGTCAGCGAAGGACCGTTAATAGATGAAGTACGTGACGCTCTCGATGACGATCTCGATACCCCTCGAGTATGTGAACTCCTGATTAGGGAAGCTCAGGCAATCGAAAAAGGAACCTCGTCTTCACCGCAGGGCTGTCTCGTCGCAGCGGCGTCTTTGTGTGGAATACAACTTTGACAATGCTGCCGGGTGGAGGGCTACCCGATGTGAGAGCTTTGCGAGGTTAGCCTGTGATCGATGCAGTCAATCGCGGTTGTTAACCAAAAAGGAGGTGTGGGTAAGACCACCATCACCTTGGGTATTGCCGAAGCTGCGGCTGCTTCCGGATTAAAGGTTTTGGTTGTTGACCTGGATCCTCAAGCGAATGCATCGAGTGGGCTGGGTATATGGAACGGAACACCATCGATAGATGACGTGATGGCAGAACCGAGAGCTGGCTCAGCTAGCGAAGCGATCTGTCGTTCACGTTGGCCCGAAGACGGTCCGCTACCAGATCTCATCCCGGGAAGTCATCTCCTCGCAAATAGGGAACCACTCCTTGCGGCAGATCCAGTGGGTGCCCAGGATCGATTAAAACTTGCACTTGCAGGAGTCGCCCACGACCTCGTCCTCATTGATTGTCCACCGTCGCTCGGCTTGCTATCCATCAACGGGTTGTTTGCTGCCGATCGGGCAGTCATCGTCACTGAACCGGCGGCATGGGCAGCGGACGGTGTCGACTTGATACACAACACAGTTCAACGNGTATCGGGCCGATTGGGGACACCACGACTAGGCGGAATNATCATNAATCGTGTTGGACGNACTCGNGATAACCGTTACTGGAGNGAGCAACTCNNCGANCGATTTGGGAGTCTGCTACTCCCACAAATNCAGCTTCGCGCNGCTGTGGCNGAAGCCTCAGGCCAATCGACAACACTTCGGGCGTTAGGAAANCGACCAGGTGCCGCAGAGGCAGCAGCACAATTTGATGCNCTCTGGGATGCNTTAAGTACNGACCCAGACCCATCAGGGGGCATNGGAGAGTCAGGGCACTCCTCACAAACGCCAACTACTACTATTGACTCGTGAAGGAGTGGCCATGGCTGGCTATGACCCCAACCGACCACGACCTACCGATAGTGGCTCATTTATTGGACTGCCGGGGGACCCTCTAGTCAATCATCTAGAACCCGATTCTCAGAAGACTCAACAAGATGAACCTGAATCGGACCCAGCCACTGGAGGAGAAGACGAAACTAGCCCGACGCTTCAAAGTGTCCCTCAAACAGNTCCACCNTTGGATCGAAGAGTGCCGATGATGGCGGTNTTAGGAAGCNTTTGTGGCTTNGCNTTATTTCTNTTGGTNTGGCGNCGNCTNCTGGGGAGACGCCGGTAATGGGCACTAACGTCCGTCCCCGGGTCCAAGATTGAAATTGTGAATTCCGCTGAACCCCAGTCTCCGACTTTCCGTCCTCGACACTTAAGTCCAAGTTCAGCTTCCACTTTTCGCCAATGCCCACGCAGATGGCGACTGCGGTATATCGACAACTTGCCAGACCCCAAAGGTGAACCAGCAGTACTTGGTACTTTCGTTCATCAAGTACTTGAAGATCTCCTAAGCCTCAAAGCGGGGGAACGGTCGATCGATACGGCCAGAGAGATCGCTCGAAAGCTGTGGGACGAAACTCTCAACGATGAAGATTTCGTTGGTTTGTGCCTTTCAGAGACTGAAACCAAATCCTTCATGTGGAAGGCATGGCGACTCATAGAAAAGTATTTCTCGCTCGAAAACCCATCGGAGGTCGAAGTTGTTCGTGCCGAACAAAAACTTTCGGCTGAAATAGGTGGAGTCCCCTTTTATGGAATTGTCGACCTCACCGAACGAGTTGCTTCTGGCCTTCGGGTTGTGGACTACAAGACCGGCAAGGCCCCCGGGTCGAAGTACCTGGAAGACAAACTGTCGCAAGTCTGGCTCTATGCGGCAGCATTGGCTGAAGAAGACTTTGAGGTGTCGGAAGTACGTCTCATGTACCTGACGAGTGGATCCATCGACCGCCCTCTAGATTCTGTAGCAGTCGCCGGTGCCGTAGATGTCCACCGTCGGACGTGGGACGACTTGTGTCAGGCGATTGACAGTGAAAAATTTCCGTATCGCACCGGTCCTCTGTGTAACTGGTGCCCGTATCTAGATCATTGTCCAGAGGGGTCAGCGGAGGCTGAGAGACGGTATGGGCCGCGTCGCTGAGGACTTGACTTAGCGTGCCTGAACTTCCAGAAGTCGAAACAATCCGACGACAACTTCGGAGCAAAATCATTAATCAAACCGTTGTTCGAGCTGGAAGTCACGAATCTCCAAAATTCTTGTCAGCCAGAGAAATTACGGGACGACGTTTCACCGAATTAACTCGACGAGGGAAATACCTGATCGCGGAATGCGATGGGCACAAAGAGTTAATTGTTCACCTTGGAATGACCGGACAGTTGCTTATTGATCGTGGAGAACAAGGGTCGACGATGCTGGACCAATATCAAAGAGCCTGGTGGTCTCTAGACAACGGAAAGACAGTTGTTTTCAGAGACGTACGACGATTCGGACGCATAGCCGTTGTCGATAAGGGCGACTATTCGCAAATACCGACGCTAAGAGATATGGGACCTGAACCTTTCTCCCCTGAACTGACCGGTGACGAGGTATGGAGTCGAACACGGGGACGCACGAGACGAATCAAAACCCAGCTATTGAGTCAACGCCTAATTGCCGGAGTAGGAAATATCTACGCAGACGAAGCGTTATTCATTGCTCGAATAAATCCGTCTTTAAGAGCGATCAGTCGCCCTCAAGCTCAAAGACTTCTCGACGCCGTGCGGACCGTGCTGTCTGAAGCGATCGAGCGAGGCGGTACGACACTTCGCGACTATCGCAACCTTGAAGGCGAAGGCTCAAATCAGCATCACCTCAAGTGTTACGGCAGGGGAGGCCAACCCTGTTTCGTTTGCGCCTCAACCCTTCGATCACGAATCATTGATGCCCGCACTACAACCTGGTGCCCGCGATGTCAGGCGCGCTGACCGACACTTAAACAGTTTCTGGCCGCGGAGTTTTGACTCGACAAGTCAACAAACAGGCAATAAGGGAACTAACCATGATGAATGCAAAAGCCCATTTGTAAAGGCCGTAAGCCTCGCTCGGACCGGAGGGTTCGCCCGTAATTGCGAACATTGCGGCTAATCCGAGTGCACCGCCGAACTGACGGGCTGTTTGAGTGACACCCCCAGCAAGACTGAAATAATCAGGGGTTACCTCCGAAACCCCAGCAGCGGCGAGTACTCCCAAGGTCATGCCCATACCGGCTGCACTTAACAAGAGCCCCGGCATGTATCCGATCCAATAGTTAGCTTGTTCGTCGAGCATCGTGATCCACCAAAGCATTCCCAATGCACAAATAAAGGTCCCCGGACCTGCAACAAACCGATGCCCATAACGATCAGCCAGAGGTCCGGCCAACGTTGCCCCTCCGGTGACCGCTAGAGCGCCGACCGCAGTAGATAAACCAGTTACACCTATCGAATATTCCCAAGCATCGGTCAAGAACAGAACGAGTGAGAGCATCAACGCGTACATCCCCAAGGTGAAGACAAATAATGCAACTGATGCCCGGCGAAATGACTGAATTTGCACCAATGCTTTGGGCAGAATCGGTTCAGGATGCCGCTTATTTCGGTGCATAAAGGAACCAAAAAGTGTCACTCCAATCAACACCGGCATCACAGTGCCAGCTGAAACCCAACCCCAGCCACGGCCTTGAACAATGGCCAACACGACCAGGGCAGTAGCGGAGGAAAGGAGAGCACCGCCGAGCACATCGGGTTTCGCTGCTGAAGCATCTTTAGGAGTTTCAACGAAGAACCGCTTACTTAAGGCAAAAGCAATTGCTCCGATAGGCAAATTGATCATAAATGCCCAACGCCAATTAGCGAGCTCAATGATGCCAGCCCCTATTGCTGGACCGAAAGCATTAGCGCATGCGAAACAAGCTCCCCACAGAGTCACCGCAGTAGCGCGACGTTCTGGCGGCCATGAGGCAATTACAAGGCCCATGGACGCTGGAGTGATCAAGGCGGCGCCGATACCTTGAAAGCCGCGCATAATGATCAGAAAAGACGGGACTGGAGCGACTGCCACTCCAATAGATGCCAATACAAACACTGTCAATCCGATTGACATAACGCGTAATCTGCCGGCCCGATCGGCAAGTCGCCCACTTACGACTAGTAGCGCGGCGTAGACAAGCACATAGGCATTGAGGACCCAGGACAACTGAGCGTTAGACACTCCTTCAAAATCTCGTCGAAAGCTAGGGAAGGCAACGTTCACTATCGATCCATCCACCCCCACCAAAAACATCGCCAGACCTGCCGCGACTAGAGCTAACCAGGCCTTGCGAGGGATGCTTGTATCGGACACAGGTGCACCTTAAGCCCGGGTAGTAACTAACAGGTAATCGGGAGATCGCTCCGGGACAATTGGCTGCAGTCGTCCTACCGACGTTGACACCGGTCACACCACCAGCAACTTCTACCAGCAAGCTTGGCCACCCTGATCGAGGAACCACAACGACGACAGGGTTTGCCTTCGCGTTTGTATACGTAAAGAGCATCTCGACGTTTCAGACGCCCGGGCGTTGTTCCAGAATCGATCTGATCGACGGTAACGATCCGGTTCAATCGAACTCCCTGCCGTAACTGCGATACAGACAATTTCCATAGGTCCTCAAGTTCGCTCTTTGTGAGATCACAGGACGGACGTTCTGGATGGATGCCCAACAAGAAAAGAAACTCAGCCCGATACACGTTTCCAACCCCGGCAATTACTGATTGGTCCAACAGCGAGATGGCGATCGGAGTTTTGCGGTTCGTCAACCCTGATGCGAAATCCTCCCACTTGCTGCCGCGTCGCAGTGGATCAGGGCCCAAGCCGTTGATGACTTCCAGGAACTCCTCTTTTGTTATGAGCGCGCATTTTTGTGGACCTGTGAGATGCCAAGCTCGACTCCCTTCCAAACGAAGACGAACTGTGTCCGACGGTTCATGTTCAAGAGCTTGAGGTCGAAATTTACCGATCAAACCGAGGTGAATATGAAGAATCGTCTCCCCAGAGAATGTGAGAAACAGATGTTTCCCCCAAGCTTCGCTTGTTGCCAATGTTTTCTTGTTTATAAGCGCAGCGCCGCGTGCGAATCGGCCTTGTGGCGAAGTCGCTTTCACAATGCCCGCGCCTAGGTCAGACCGTAAATCTTTGGATAACCGATGAATGGTGTGGCCTTCGGGCACCGTATATTTCTAATGCGTATGGAAACGTGAGGTCGGCATATGGCACTTGGAATCGAAAAAGTACAGGTGGGTTGCTGGACCGATGAAGAAAACGGGACTGGAGTCACCGTTGTTCTCCCACCCGAGGGGTCTCTTGGGGCCTTGGCGGTGCGAGGTGGAGCGCCTGGCACCAGGGAGGCCGCAGCACTTGGACCCACCGGATCTGGAGTGGAGTGCCATGCGGTTGTGTTATGTGGCAACAGCGTTTTTGGTTTGGCTGCGGCGGATGGTGTTGTGGAATGGTGCGTGGAACAAGGTCGGGGTTTGGAATTGGCTTCAGCAGTTGTGCCAGTTGTTGGCGCGGCGGTTGTATTTGACATAACTGGACCCGATGACCCTAGACCTGGCCCTTTGGCTGGCAGGTCGGCTTGTGAGGCTGCAACCAGCGCAGATCCCGAGTGCGGACGAGTGGGAGTGGGTCGAGGTTGCACGGTAGGCAAGGCTGCAGGTCGGGCGTATGCGAGTCTTGGCGGGCAGGGCATAGGAGTCGCCCAGTCAGGAGATCTGATCGTGGGCGCGATCGTCGCTGTCAATGCGTTTGGTGACGTGATCAATTCCGATGGCTCGTTAATTACCGGCTCCTTGGCGCCCCCTGAAGCTCCCAGGTACCCGTATGTGCCTATTGACGAAATATCGGCTTGGGAGTCTGGAGAAGAAAAAGCAAATACCACGATCGGATGCTTGGTGACGAACGCCCAGTTAACTAAATCCCAAGCATGCCGAGTAGCGGACCTAGCGCACACTGGAATTGCAAGGGCGATTGATCCACCTCACACTTCGGTTGACGGAGATGCACTCTTTCTTCTCGCCACTCAAGACGTCATCGCCACACCCGACCTGGTCACCGAACTAGGGATAGAAGCAGTGTCGATAGCGATTCGTAATGCCGTGAAATAATTGCGATTCAGATGACCACGGCACATTCGTGCCACCTAACTCCACGAAGTTTGTGTCACCATCAAGGCACCAGAGAAAGGAGGTGGTCCACACAATGCCAATACTTAAGAGGACTCTGGAGGTGGTCGGGCGCTGAGGCGGCCTGCCAACTTGGGAGGAAGCCTCCTTTGAGAATTATCAAAGAGGTGGCGACTCCAACCCGGACCATCCGGCCTGTCGGTGTGCGTGCCGGTCCTCGCGCAATCAAGTCCTAACGGTCTTCGTTAGAACTTCATCCCAGGTGAACAGAAGCGCCCCCGCTGTAAAGGCGGGGGCGCCTCTATTTTGAGGATGATGGAACGGTCACAAATCAAAACGAAGAGTTGAGGAAAAGTCAGTCGCCGAGATTTCTGATCTCCTGCTGCAAACGCGACCGTAAGGTTTTAGGCAAGTTATCGACCACCAGGTCGTAGCTATCTTCAATCCATTCCCGAACCTCCTTCAAAGGAATGGATCCATCAAGGAACACACGGTTCCAATGCTTTTTGTGAAAATTGCTAGCCCGAACAGCTGAATATTTTTGGCGAAGGGATTCAGCTTTACCTGGATCACATTTGACTGTCACTGAAACGGTCTCGGAACCGAACGGAAGCAAAGCAAACATTTTGCCACCGACTTTGAACACAGATACGTGTTCACCGAAAGGGAAATCCTCTATTGCCTCAGGTTGCTCTAGACATATTTGGACCAAGAGATCTCTGGTCATTCTCGCTCCATTCCCCAATTACAGCAGTTGAGATGGCACTATGCGACGATGAGCAATGGCGACGAAAACCTTGAATTCGAATGCCCCCGTTGNTCAGAACAAGTGTTGGAACAGTTCTATGGTCCGTGCGGTTCCTGCCGCGAAGACCTGCGGCAAATCTTTGTCGCTGATCTCCGTGATGTTGAAGTAGGAAAGTTTGAACCGAAGATGAATGTGACGCCGAATGCTGTGGCGACGAAAGAGTGATGGTGGACGACGCCTTGGTTCTTGAGTTGTTCTTGCCGAAACGAACTAAGAACTTTTGACTAAGACGACTAGGCAAAAATAAGTCCGAGTGCCCATATCAACCAACATGTCATAACTAACGCGATTAACCCAACAAGTATCCATACTCGCGATTGGCTGAGTTTTGCAGCTAACGGTTGACGGACCACTGAACCAGTTTCTCCACTGTGTCGCGTGTCTCTTGGGTTGAACCGGCGAAAGAAAATCGAATGAACCGATGTCCTTGTTCGGGATCAAAGTCGATGCCTGGCGTGACCGCTACGCCTAATTCGTTCAACCATTCTTGGGCTAACTCTTGACTGTCTTCGCACAGATGGTCGACCTGCGCCCAAACGTAGAAAGCACCGTCAGCCGGAGCGAGTTCCATGATTCCGGCCCGAGGTAGCCCTTCAAGGAGAACCTTCCGATTGACCGCATAGCGCTCAAGGTTGAGCTGCAGTTCATCGTGGCTATCAAAAGCACCTAGCGCAGCATGTTGAGAGACTGATGCGGCAGCAATGAACGCATTTTGGGCTAAACGTTCGACTGGTGATACCAAGGCGTGAGGCAGAACCAGCCATCCAACTCGCCAGCCGGTCATCGAAAAATACTTCGAGAAACTGTTGACCACTACAGCTTCATCCCAGTAGGAGGAGGCCGTCGGGGCAACATTTCCATAAGTAACTCCGTGATAAATCTCATCTGAGATGAGACGAACTTCGTTCTTCTTGCACCATTGGACTAGCTCTGCAAGTTCGTCTTCTAAGAGCATGGTGCCTGTCGGGTTGGATGGACTTGCGACCACTAACCCATCGATTGGGCCGATCGATTCAAGACCATCTGGTGAGGGCTGGAAACGCGTATCTGGACCGACCGGCAAATCCACAACCTCTACGTCCAAGGCCCGAAGCACATTGCGATAACACGGGTAGCCCGGGGTAGGAACAACGACTCGATCGCCAGGTTCGAAGCACGCGAGGAACGCCAAGGTAAATGCGCCGCTTGCTCCCATGGTGATGGCAATTCGCGACGACGGGATATCGGTGTCGTACCACTCCAGATAATGGTGATGTAAACGCTCGCGAAGAGAATCCATTCCGAGTGCAGATGTGTACCCGAGAATGTCATTTTCGATCGCTTCAACAGCGTTTCTTCTAGCTCCTGATGGTGCGGGTGTGGAGGGCTGGCCGACCTCGAGGTGGAGCACTTCCTTGCCAGCGTTTTCTCGATCCGCCGCTGATCGCATTACCTCCATCACATAAAAGGGCGCAATGTCGGATCGCGTGGATGGTGTTAAGGCCATAACAGGAGTGTGGCGGTTATCTGCTTCAGAAGCGGGTCTTTTNAGCTCTCAAATCTATTGAGAGACCTTTATTTGTTCGGAAAATAGGGCAGAAGTGGAAACAGCCTTTTCTAACACCGGTCTCATGAAGCATGCTGGAGGGATGAGTACCGCTTTAATGACTGACCTTTACGAGGTCACGATGCTTGATGCCGCGCTTCGGTCCGGAGTGGCCTCGCGACAAGCAACTTTCGAAGTTTTTGCGAGGCGGTTACCTGCCGGCCGTGGCTACGGCATTGTTGCCGGACCTGGGCGCCTGGCTGAACAACTGGCCGATTTTCACTTCTCTGCAACTCAAATCGATTACTTGGCGAGCCTCGGTCGATTCACCGACGAACTCCTCGAGTTCCTTAAGACTTTCCAATTCGAAGGGGAGGTATGGAGCTACCGAGAGGGTGACTTCTACGTGCCGGGGAGCCCGGTATTAAGGGTCGATTGTTCTTTCGGTGCAGGTCTTCTTCTCGAGACATTGGTCTTATCGGTTCTAAATCATGATTCCGCAGTCGCGTCTGCCGCGGCGCGAATGCACGATGTAGCTAATGGTCGACACCTGATCGAGATGGGGGGTCGTCGCACCCATGAAGAAGCAGCCGTTGCAGCTGCGAGAGCGGCATGGTTGGTCGGCTTTGATACCACCTCGAATATGGAAGCTGGGATCCGTTTTAATGTGCCAACTGCGGGAACATCAGCGCACGCCTTTACGTTGGCCCACGATGATGAAGAGTCTGCTTTCGAAGCCCAAATCGAAGCTCATGGACTTGAAACGACTCTTCTTGTAGATACCTACGAAATAGAAACTGGAATCGACCGAGCACTAGCTGCAGCGAAAAGACTGGGCGGAGTCCCCGGAGCTATCCGCATCGACTCAGGCGATCTTGCTGATGAAGCTCTCAGAGCTCGACGAAAGTTAGACGCAAGTGATGCCGGGTCGACGAGGATTGTTGTATCCGGTGACCTTGATGAGTACCGAATTGCAGATCTAGCGGATCTTCCAATTGACGGGTATGGGGTAGGAACTCAGTTGGTTGTTGGGTCAGGTCACGCGACTGCCGGCATGGTCTACAAACTGGTGGCTATTGCACGAAGGTCCGGAGCCTATGAGCCGGTTGTCCCGGTAGCGAAATCGTCTGAAGGTAAGGCGACTCGAGGCGGGGTAGTGCGCCCATACCGGATTATCGATGACGGCACGGCTATTGATGAAATCCTTGTGCAACATGACCGACCCGGTCCTTCAGATGCTAGGCCCCTCCACGTTCCGCTGTTCCGAGCTTCCGAACCTGCCTATCCGTACAGCCTTGAGGATGACCGAAAGTTCCACCTCCGGGTTCGAAATGAATTGCCAGACTCCATGCGAATGTTGAATTCTGAACCGCTATTCGAGGCGCGAACTTTGTAGACCCCGAACAGTTTTAATCATTAGCTGAAAGTTCTGGAATCAACGGGTAACGAAAATTCCCTCAGAGGCACCGGCCTCTAATGTGCGCGCAACGTCGATTACGCGAGGTCCATCTCGTCTTACAACGGCGATCGCTGGAGTGTCGGCAAGTACTTGGTGTTCTCGGTCACCGTCGAAGGCCAATGTTGATGGTCCTGCTAAATGGACCTCCTCCTCGAAGTTGACCCGTTTCACGTCCCGAACCGGCACTTCCCGATATAGACCAGGCGCTATGGGAGCGTTGGTCGACGCGCCGCCAGAACCGCAGGTGACCAAAATCGCCGCGTCTTCCTCTGAACGACATGTTGTGTGCAGACCTGCGATAGAGGAGACCCCAATGGTGTCCGGTTTAGCTGTCGTGACCAATAACTGTCGCAGATTATTGGGATCGACTGGCATACGGTTACCGACAAAGTCGTTGGCGAGAGTCGCAACGTCTATGAGGGCGACGTCTTCAGACCCATCAGCGAAGGTCAAATGCACCATCTTCGATCGCGGTGCCACCGAGTTGAGATCAACCAGATTCTTTGCGACTAATCCGGCTGCAGCACCGGCGACCGTGGGTTCGACGAGTGAAGGGAAAACATTGTTTGTTCCCGTAGACATTGGAACCAAGATCGCCTCAGGCCAAGCCCTAGCTATAGTCCGATTTGTTCCATCACCGCCGAGGGTGATTATTACTCTGATTCCGCGTTCTTTCATGGCTAGGGCGGCGCGTGCAGTGTCCATAGGGTCGACGCGAGCGCCGACATCCAGAATTTCGAGATCTGCTTCCACCGGTAAATCAGTCAACGCACCGCTCGCGATTCCGAAAGGCTCCTTCATAGCGACCACGTGTTGTGTCCCAGCGGCTACCGCACCTATGACAGCGCGCGCAATACGATTCCGTTTGTCTTCAGCGCTTGAGACACCTCCACGGGCCGCTACGCGGCGGATATCGCGCCCAGAAACGGGGTTTGCAATAATGCCAACGCTCTGGGATTGATTTGTCACAGTTCCACCCTAGGCAAGGAAACTGCTAGGTATCTGCTACAACACCCTTGTGACTCAACCTCCAGTGGTGCTAACTATTGCGGGCTCAGATTCAGGAGGAGGTTCTGGACTCCAAGCGGATTTGCGAACCTTCGCAGCCCAATCTGTTCACGGTGTGTGCGCGTTGACCGTGGTTTCTTCTCAGAACACTGAAGAATTTCGGTCAGCACTCGCGATCCCGGCTCCTGTAGTGCGGTCCCAGATCGAAGCAGTCCTAGATGACTTTGACGTCAAGGTAGCTAAGACTGGGCTGCTCTATTCCGAAGAAAATATTCGGCTCATATCAGAGATGGCCGACGTCGGGCTTTTGCCCCCGTTGGTTGTAGATCCAGTCATCGTGAACCGTCATGGAGAACCTTTATACGAGGCCTCAACCATCGAACTGATACGACGAGATTTGATACCCAAGGCTTTGGTAATCACCCCCAACCATCTCGAAGCGATGCATTTACTAGGAACCGAACTAGATGAAGACATTGAAGCTTTGTCTGACGCAGCTCTGCGTCTAGCCGCAATGGGCCCAACTGTCGTGGTGTTAACCGGCGGGCGGCGGGCGGCGCCAACAATGATTGACGTTGGGGCATACAACGGAGAAGTAGTGCTCCTAGAAGTTGAACGCTGTTCGACCAATAACGTGCGCGGCACAGGCGACACTTTCTCCGCAGCAATTGCCGGTGGACTA
>PAVP01000055.1 GCA_002713975.1 Acidimicrobiaceae bacterium
ACTCTTTGCAACTGGGGCGATGAACTGGGTCATGGACCGCGCGTTGCCTGACGACACACCTATTGAAGCCAACATGGTCACAAAAGCCATTGAACGGGCTCAAAACACAGTCGAACAGAAGAACGCCGAAGTTCGAAAAAATGTTCTTAAGTACGACGAGGTGATGAACGAACAACGCAAAGTGATTTACGCACGTCGCTCACAAATTCTTAATGGCGAAGATCTAAGGCAAGAATCACTGGAGTACATCGAATCCGCAGTTGAGCAAGTAGTTGACCAGTTTTGTGTTGACGAGTCGAGTTCCGAATGGGACATAGAGGCAATGCACGCTGAAATTGTCACCTATTGGCCCACCGAACTTGAGGTCGGGACGATGACAAGAATTACCGACGTCGCGACACTTGAGCAAACACTGGTCAATGACGCCGTTCGATACTTCGAGGGTCGAGAAACTGAACTCGGTGAATCCACGATGCGTGAAGTCGAGCGACAAGTACTTCTTCGGATCATTGATCAACGTTGGCGCGAGCATTTGTACGAAATGGACTATCTGCGTGAGGGGATACACCTCCGAGGAATAGGGCAGAAAGACCCAGTCGCTGAATGGCAGCGAGAAGGGTTTGAAATGTTTTCGACAATGCTGGGGTCGGTATATAGAGACTTCGTTAAATACGCAATGCATGCAGAAGTAGTGATGGCAGATGAGCAACGAAACCGCACCGATGGAGTTAGTTACTCATCTTCGGATAGCAGCCCAGAACTGAGTGCAGCCTTCGCTCCACCTAAGGCTCCGACCCCAAGCAGGACGGCTAAGCAAAGCCAGGTAGTGCGGACTGAGGAGGAAAAAATTGGTCGTAACGACCCATGTCATTGTGGGTCGAGCAAGAAATTCAAGCATTGCCACGGCCGTTGAGTATCGAGATTCACAATGTCAGACAAATCAGAAATTTTCGAAGAGCTTGAACGGCGTGTAGATGAGGCACACGTGTATTTGGGCATTGATCAAGCACGTGAAGAGTTGACTCAACTTGAGTCGCGAGCAGCAAGTCCCGATCTTTGGGATGACCAGGCCGAGGCTCGCAAGATCACCGGCCGGCTGGCAAACGTCAGGGACGATATTGAACGATGGGAAAAGGTTCGCGGGGAATTAGATGACGCAGCGACCCTTGAGGTCTTAGCGAGAGAAGAAAACGACGAATCGGTTGAGGGAGAGATCAATTCGGCAATTGTGTCGCTGGAACGGCAGCTCG
Source organism: Acidimicrobiaceae bacterium (assembly GCA_002713975.1). Taxonomy (GTDB): domain Bacteria; phylum Actinomycetota; class Acidimicrobiia; order Acidimicrobiales; family Poriferisodalaceae; genus MedAcidi-G3. Next base: position 1,251 of record PAVP01000055.1, read on the forward strand.
ACGACATCGAACTTTTGGCGTTGTTCAATGGAGAACATGACGAGAACGACGCGGATTGTGAAGTTCACTCAGGTGCAGGAGGCACCGACGCTTGTGACTGGGCCGAGATGGTGCTTCGGATGTACCTCCGTTGGGCCGAAAGCAAGGGGTTCTCGATAGAAATTCAGGAAGCAACCGATGGTGGGGAGGCTGGAATTAGTTCGGCTACGTTCATCGTCAAAGGACGATTTGCTTTCGGTTTCTTGCAGGCGGAACGCGGTGTGCATCGACTGGTCAGAATTTCACCGTTCGATCAGCAAGCTCGGCGTCACACTGCCTTCTGTTCGTTGTCTGTCGTACCATTTTTCGACCAAGTTTCCGATGAAGTAGTGATTGACGAGAAAGATCTTCGAATTGATACATACAGATCGTCAGGCGCCGGAGGTCAGCATGTCAATGTCACTGATTCAGCGGTGCGAATCACCCACCTGCCGACCAGCACCGTGGTTGCATGCCAAAACGAACGTAGCCAGCATCAGAACAAGGACAGGGCCATGCAAATGTTGGCGGCGAAGTTGGCTGACCTACAGAGACAAGAACGTGAAGCCGAACTTAATGAGCTAGCAGGTGAGCAACGTGATGTGGCCTGGGGAAGCCAAATTCGGTCCTACGTGTTGCATCCGTACCAGCAGGTAAAAGATCTCAGATCAAATCTAGAAGTGGGGAACGTTGAGGCTGTTTTAGATGGAGACCTTGACGCGTTGATGGAGGCATTTCTTCAATGGCAACGAAGCCAACGAGATTCTAAAATAGAGACCTAAGATCCTTTGAGTCACTGACGCTATCTACAGCTGATCCTGTCGTACGCTGGGGATGTCCCGCATCGGTTCAAAAAGTTTTGCCGACGGGCTTCCTCATATGATTCGCCTCGACAACGTCACCAAAATCTATAAAGGGGAAACTCGCGCAGTTGATGGAGTCACCCTGAACATCGAAAAAGGTGAGTTCGTTTTTTTGGTTGGTGAATCAGGTTCAGGGAAGTCGACAATGCTGCGATTGTTGACCGCTGAAGAACCCNCNACTGGGGGACAAGTTCATGTNGCTGGNAAAGACCTNTCTCGGATAAGCAGTTGGAGAGTTCCNTACCTTCGTCGCAANATTGGATCNGTTTTTCAAGACTTCAAGTTGCTNCCTCAAAAGACCGTGTATGAAAACGTCGCGTTNGCACTGGAAGTAATNGGACGTCCGAGAAATATCATCACNACTCAAGTTCCGGCGATTCTTGAGCTNGTCGGATTGTCCAACAANCAGAAAAGTTTTCCTGATGAACTTTCTGGAGGTGAACAGCAACGGGTTTCTATAGCTCGTGCNTTCGTAAACCGNCCATTGATTCTTTTAGCTGATGAACCCACCGGAAACCTNGACCCCAATACGGCCCAAGAAATCATGCGTCTTTTGGATCGGATTAANAGAACCGGCACCACTGTGATTATGGCCACCCACGACCAAACCATTGTTGATCAGATGAGACGTCGAGTNGTTGCTCTNCGNGCAGGCCAAGTTGTTCGANATGAACAGCAGGGAGTGTACGCATAACCGTGGCGGGCTTCTTCGGCCGCGCTGGGTATTTCGCTCGAGAAACGTGGCTGAATGTTCGCCGTAACCTGACGTTGACAGTCGCCGCTATTTTGACGGTAGCTGTTGGCGTCATGTTGGTTGGGCTGGGTCTGATGGCTCGATACGCGAGCGCTAATGCTCTAGGTCGCTGGCAGGGAGGAGTCCAATTCGAGATTTTCATGGAACCCGATATTGCTGGCGGCCAAATTGACGCTCTCGGCGAAGAGCTAAGAAATCATCCGGATATAGAACGAATTCAATACGTCACTCAGGATCAAGCCTTCGCATTACTTGAGGAAATGTTGGTCGATGAACCTGAACTCTTAGCGGAAATCTCAGTGGAGAGTCTCCCGCCTTCATATCGAGTTGTTCCTCGGATGGCTGAAGGTGAAATCATCGAGTCCTTAGCCGCGCAATTTCGACAACGCCCGGGCGTTTACTCTGTAGAGACAGGACGACAGCAAGTCGATGCAATCCGAGAATGGTTCAACTCGTTTCGTTGGATCGTTTTACTCATGTCAATTGTCCTTGCAGCAGCGAGCGCCATGCTGATTTTCAANATGATCCGCGTNGCGATGTTCGCGCGACGTCGAGAAATCGAAGTGATGAAGCTAGTTGGNGCNACGAATAGTTTTATNCGNCTGCCNTTTATTCTTGAAGGCATGNTGCATGGCCTTGCCGGTGGCCTTGTGGGAGCTGTNGCAGCAGGNGCACTGCGAAACCANGTCGAAGAGCTTTTTGGTCGATCTGAAATATTGGCNTTCTTTCGTTCNTTTACGGTCACTTCNGCNCAATTCACTACCGCNACTATTGCCACGGTTNTGATGGGAGTGATCGTGGGTGCATTGGGTTCNGCTTTCGCTGCNGGACGCTTCTTNGATGTCTGANNGCGNTCCCGAAATTGACCAAGTCTTTTGCTATGGCACNTTGNTGCCTGGTCAAGAACGATGGCANTTCTTGGNACCGTTCGTGGTTGCNCACGANNCGGACCAAATTGCNGGACGGCTCTATGACACCGGGCTGGGTTATCCCGCNGCCTTCTTTGATCGCGTCGGAGTCATCNATGGAGTTCGATTTCGACTTGACCCAGCACGACTGNACGAGGCCCTGTCGCTNCTNGACGAAATTGAAGGTGCCGTGGANGGGATGTATCACCGAGTAGCTGCTNTCACAGCCACGGGGGTGCAGGTGTACGTCTACCAGTACGGAGGAGAAGANGNAGGNCTTACAGNTTTGGNTGATGGCAACTGGCTCGCTCGATGATCNNGCGAGTTACAGTGTTCGACGTTGNNNTGACCTAGTGACCGCNTAAAGGAAATCAATGCCAGAATTCAAAACCCTCCACTACGAAATAGCTGATCACACCCTTACCTTGACGATGAATCGGCCAGAGCGTCTGAACGCGTTTAACAGCCAGATGCAGCGAGAGTTTCTCGAGGCACTTGACCATGCCGATTCCGATGACGAAATTCGAGTGGTAATTGTCACCGGCGAAGGTCGCGGCTTTTGTGCTGGCGCTGACCTAGAGAAGGGTGCTGAAACATTTGACTATGACAGCCAAACTGAAGAAGCCAAGACTGAACGAGCCTCGAATGAAGGCCGCCAAGGTGGCGATAACGCATGGCTGCGTGACGGTGGTGGCCTCCTTTCCCTGCGACTTTACGAATTCAACAAACCGATAATCGCGGCGATCAATGGCCCCGCCGTGGGAGTTGGAGTCACGATGACTTTGCCGATGGATATTCGTTTGGCGTCCACCGCTGCGCGAATCGGGTTTGTTTTCAGTCGTCGTGGGATAGTTCCCGAAGCCTGCTCCTCGTATTTCTTGCCGCGAGTGGTTGGTGTTAGCAAAGCTCTTGAGTGGGCATATAGCGGGAAAGTATTCGACGCGGAAGAAGCACTTGAAGGAGGCCTCGTTCGTAGTATTCACGAACCTGAAGATCTAATGCCCGCAGCGCAAGCCATTGCTTCGGAAATAGCTGCCAATACCTCCGCGATTTCTGTGACGATGATTAGACACATGATGTGGCGGATGCTCGGAGCCGATCATCCAATGGAAGCTCACAAANTCGACAGCCGGGGCATNTTTCACCTAGGNCAAGGAGCTGATGCTCATGANGGNGTTGTNTCTTTCTTAGAGAAGCGAGCACCAGACTTCACTCTGAAAACCAGTGNAGATATGCCTGAATTTTTTCCATGGTGGGATGAACGNCACTTCGAGTGACCCGATACGCATCGTGCATCATCTAGTTTGGCTAGATGGCCGAGCACGTTCTAGACCTTTCCANNCGNTTCATTGATTCCGGNCGGATCGACGGTCCTCCCAATCGTGTTTCTCANGANCTNAGCGCACTCNCCGATGACGTCGTCCTNNTCGAAGCGTTCAGTCATGTNGTGGTCNTTCGCACCGACGAAGGTCTTATTGCTTTCGATTCAAGTGGCCCNGCCAGCGGAACTCGAGTACTCGAAAGTTTGAGAGGCTGGAGTAGAGAACGAATCCATACCCTCATCTACACCCATGGTCATATAGATCATGTCGGTGGAAGTAGCGCAATGGCGGCGGAGGCGGAACAATCAGGACACGAGCCCCCCACGGTGATCGGTCACGAGAACCTGCCGCGCCGACTGAATCGTTACAGAGCGACCAACGGCTACAACAAAGTCATCAACGCACGACAATTTGGTGGTTTGCCGGTCTCAGCTCTCGAAGGATCAACAGGACAACGGCCTTTCGTTCCCGATGGAACCCTTGAGGTCACAGTCGAGTACGACCAACGTATGACTGCATCTGTTGGTGGGGTGGAACTAGAGCTTCATCATGCGATGGGAGAAACCGACGACCACACTTGGACCTGGCTGCCGCAACACAAAATGATTTCAGCCGGTGACCAGTTCATATGGAATTTTCCTAACTGTGGCAACCCGCAAAAGGTTCAAAGATACCCGTTGGAATGGGCTCGTTCGCTGCGCGAAATGATGGCTACAGATGTCGAATTGTTCGTGCCCGCACATGGGCTCCCCATCTCGGGCCACAAACGCATTCTTTCGTGTTTGGAAATAGTTGCTTCTACTCTGGAGCAACTCGTTGAAGACGTTGTTTCTGCGATGAACTCTGGAGCAACTCTTAACGACATTGTCTCATCGGTCGAAGTCAACCCAGAACTGCTTGAGCTGCCTTACCTGCGGCCGCTTTACGATGAACCCGAATTTGTTATTCGCAACATCTGGAGGCTGTATGGCGGATGGTGGGACGGCAAACCCTCACATCTCAAACCGGCCGCAGATTCTGTGTTCGCAACTGAAATATCTGAATTGGCAGGCGGAGTGTCTGTTCTTGCCGAACGGGCACGGCATCTGGCAGATGCCGGAGAGTTTAGGGTCGCATGCCACTTGATCGACATGGCGAGCGATGCGGCACCCAACGCGAAGGACGTGCACGAGATTCGAGCTTCGATTTATTTGGACCGGAGAGCCGCTGAATCTTCGTTAATGGCAAAGGGAATTTTTGAGTCAGCTGCCAANGAGTCACGACAAGCCGCNGGCCAGTCAATCGAATCGCGACGACGAGCGTTATCGCTTGAGGGATGAGTGGNTCAGTAGTTGTTGCAGCAGATANCGCGACGCGGANTGANGTTGAGAAGATTCTTGGGTCAGGAACNTGGACACTTCTTCGAAGTGANCGTTGGGTCGCGACGTATGAGGTTGAGAGCGAAGAAGTAGCTAGAAGTCTGGTCGCTGAATTAAGAGGGAATGAGCATTCTGCAGTAGCAGGCCCACCCGACNCAGACCGAGCAGTAGCNTGGAATAATTGGAATCGACCAACCCCAGTCGGCAAGACGGCTGAAGTTTGTTTTCCGTGGGTGGCTTCTGATGCNGAAACNGTTGTTGAAATAGATCCCGGTTTAGGGTTCGGTNCNGGAGATCACCCTTCCACTCGGCTGTTATTAGAGGAACTGGCCATCCGCATCAAGGGAGGCGAATCGGTGCTGGATGTGGGATGTGGGTCTGGTGTTTTGGCCGTGGCCTCAGTTTGCTTTGGGGCGCAGACTGCTTTCGGAATCGACGTTAATGAGGCCGGCTTGTTGGCAGCACAGGCAAATGCTCGCAGAAATCGAGTTGCTGACAGAGTTCAATTTTCATCGATCCAATTGAGCGACGTCAAAGATAAATACGACGTGGTCGTTGCCAATATTCATGACGATATTCTGCGCCAATTGGCTGGTGAACTCGTCGCTCGCATAGCGCCCGGTGGATGGCTTGGGCTTAGTGGGGTGTCACCGGGCCAAGTTTCGCGTCTCCGGTCGGCATTCTCGAATATTGACTTTGAGGACGTTAGAGAGATGCAGGAGTGGAATGCACTGATTGGACGGGTCAATATCGAATAACCTAGGAGTGTTCAAGTAGATGACCACGACGGCTGGAGAACGTAATGCATGTAGGAATGAGCGTAATATTCCAAAATCCGGGAGAGCGACTCCCAGACCAGCAGGTTTACCAACAGGATCTNGCGTTGGCGTTNCAAGCCGAAGGTCTTGGATTCGATTCNGTTTGGAGNGTCGAACATCACTTCACCAGTTACACCATGTGNCCAGATGTGCTGCAGTTTTTGACNTATATGGCCGGGGCCACACAATCGATCCAGTTGGGNTCGATGGTCTGNGTTTTGCCNTGGCACGACCCGTTGAGGGTTATCGAGCAGATATCAATGTTGGACAACCTGTCAGATGGTCGCCTGATTCTTGGGTTGGGGAGAGGCACAGGCAAGGTCGAATTTGACGGATTTCGCACGGAGATGGCCTCAGCTCGACTTCGTTTCAAAGAGTCAACCGAGATGGTTCTTAACGCGATGGAAAACGGCTACGCGGAATATCACGGCGAAGTCATAGATCAACCACGAGTTGACATTCGACCACGACCGCTCAAGTCGATGCGAGGACGAGCCTACGCTGCGGCAGTCTCACCAGATTCGGCCCGCATCATGGCTGAGATGGGTGTGGGGATCTTGATAGTTCCCCAAAAACCGTGGAAAGCGGTTCGCCAAGAACTTCAGGACTACCGAGACGTTTATCGCGATGCCAATGGAGAAGAACCACCATCTCCGATGGTCGCGGGATGGACCTTTGTTGACGAAAATGCTGACCGTGCTGAAGAGAAGGCACGAGAATTTATTGGCGGATACTGGGACACCATTATTGATCACTATGAATTCGACAAGCCTCATCTGAAAGAGACCCCCGGTTATGAGCATCACGGTCAAATGTATGATCGACTGAAAGCCCCTGGTGGTTTAGAAATGATGACCGATTTCTTCGTGGACCTTCAGTTGTGGGGAACTCCCGAGCAGGTGTACGACAAGATCGTCAATCTGCAGGAGCAGACCTTCATGGACGGTTACATGGGCGTATTCAGCTTTGCTGGGATGGAGCATGAGGAAGCCGATCGCAATATGAAGCTTTTCGCGCGAGAGGTCATGCCCGAGTTGCAGGCGTTAGCTCCAGTGCATGAACGTCTAGGACTCCCCGCCTAAACCGTCATTTGCTGGTGTCTTGCGGTCAAGGAAGGTTAAGAACAGGCTTCCAGCGGCAAAGCAGGAAGCCAAGATGAGCGCGGGCTGAAAAGAGCCCGAGGAATCCGCGATGATTCCCCCTAATTGCGGCCCAACGGCAAGCCCCGCACCAAAGACAATTGTGAGTACTGCGTACGCGGCGCCGAATGCTTCTGCTGATAAGTGGCTACTTACTTTGGCCGTGATGTTGACCACAACTCCGGTGAAGGCCATTCCGAAAAGTAGGGTCGAGATGGGTGCGGCGACTGGATGGCCAGTAGCGATAAGCGCGCAACTCACGGTGAGGCAAGTGAGTGACACCAGCTGAGCAGAGTTCATTCCGATGCGGTCGCTAAGCCATCCCATGATTGGCCCACCGAGAGCCAAGCCGAGCCCGATCAACGCAAATGTAAGCGACGCAGAACCTTCTTTGAAGCCAGCGTCTTCTTCAAGCAAGGCTGCAGAAAAGGTCATAGCTAGAGAAACAGCGACTGCAAAAAACCCATAGGTAACGCAAAGGTTCAGCCATCCAGGTATTTGTTTAAGGGCGGTGGGGCTTAAACCAGAACCAGAAGCTGGGTTCGCGGAGGTTGTAATAGTTAGAACTAACATCCCGAGGGCAGCGAATCCGATAATGGTTTCGAGTCCGTAGACAGATCGCCAGTCTGTAATAACGGCATCAAACACGCAGGCTGCGAAAAAGCCCAATCCCACTCCGGTAGTGACCCATCCGATGGCGAGACCTTTTCGGTCTGGACCCAGCAGGTTGGTAGCGAGGGCCGGAGTGGTGATCCAGACGCCTGCAGCGCTCAACCCAGTGAGAAAGAGCGCTAACAGAGCAATGAAACTGTTCGGCGACCAACTGAGTAGAAGTAAGCCAATCACAACACCAGCCAACCCGTATTTGGCGGTTTTGATGAGACCGAAGTTGCCGATTGTGAAAGCGACCAGCAGAGAACCAATGAGGTAGCCAACTAGGTTCAGCGACCCGATTCCACCGGCCGCAGTGTTTGATAGTCCGAAATCATCACGAATTTCGATGTAGAGAACCGAGTACGTGAACCGTCCAAATGATTGAGATACGGCTGTGGCGATTACTAGAGCAGAAAGCGCAACAATATTTTTCACCCTTGCGGCCACACAACTTTCGGTGTGGGTGGACGGGTTCCGTAAATAGTTTCGGTGGATACGACTCGGCGTGGCGATTTCGGATNGGCAAAGCTGGCGACGTCTNGGTAAATGACATCGCGGTCGGTNTCATCCCCAAAAAANCGNTCCTTCATNGAGTCCAGNGAATCAAAACTCACGAGAGCGAATCCGTCAATTTCAGGACCGCTCACAGTGCGTACAACACTGAGTTGTGTGTAGTCCCACATTCCGGGGTGATGTCGAAGGGCCAAGGACGCATGAACGTCTCGCCAATGGGCGTCGGATTGCTCGTGCGTAAGGTCAGGGTGATGCAGCAGAGGGAAAATTGCTGTGACACCAGGTGAGGGGACTCCTGTTTCAGTCTTGATGTCTCGTTCGCGGATCACGCGACCAAATACGATATACATGCCCTCTCGGGCTGCTGACTCAAGATCTTGAGGACTGTCAGTTACACACCTAACCATTGTTCGAAATGGCAGGTCCCGTTCGTCATTCGGGTCAGCAAAATAACAGACCCCGTCTAAACGACGAGCCGCCTCAATTGCTACCTCGACGTCATTACCTACACCGACTAGTTCCAACATTTGGCCAGTCTCGCACGTCCTCTAACGCGGTGCGCATTTTGGCGGCTCTTGGGAAACGAACTGAGATCGTTAGGAACAATTATCTTCCTTGGAATTTCGGATCGCGTTTGTCTAAGAAGGCGGCGACTGCCTCTTTAGTGTCTTGAGTGTAGAAGTTCACCGTCTGAGCCATTCCTTCCGCTTCTAGTGCTGACTTGAAGTCGTTGCTGGCGTTGAGTGTCAGCATTCGTTTTGTCATAGCCAACGCCAAAGGTGGCCCAGCTGCGAGACGGTCAGCCCAATCTTTGGCTTCAGAGTCCAACTGGTCATGAGGTACGACTTTGTTGACGATGCCGAACTCGGCTGCTTGTTCAGCAGAAATAACGTCAGCGAAGAACGCCAGCTCTTTCGCGCGATGTAACCCTATGAGTCTGGGGAGGACCCAAGTGCCGCCAAAGTCGACACTTAAACCGCGACGCGCAAAAATTTCGCTGAACCGAGCCTGGTCACTAGCCAGAATTAAGTCACAGGCCAGTGCCATATTCATACCGGCTCCAGCGGCGACACCGTTTACCTTTGCGATGACCGGAACCATGATCGAGTAGAGAGCTTCGACCGTCTGGTGGATCAGGTTCATGGATATGAGTTGATGTCGGTCGCGTCCTTGTCCTCCGAGATCGGCTCCGCTGCAGAATGCGTCACCGGCGCCGGTCATGATGACCGCGCGTACTTCAGGGTCGACTGCTAGGGCATTCCAGGTGTCGCGCAACTCGTCCCACATGACAGCGTCGGCAGCATTCTTTTTTTCGGGACGGTTCATCGTGACGGTCACCACACCGTTGTCCGCGGCATCGATAATGAGAGTTTCAAGCTCTTTTGAGTTCATGAGTTCACCATAGGCTTTAACCCAACTCTTGTGCTCCTAGAAGTCGCGTACTTTCCCGCTCAGTTAAGTAAAAATGGAAGTAAGGCGCTCAGGAAGCCAGAGGTGTTTTGTCCATGAACATTGTGGCCGCTGTCTGGGACCGTCTCGAGTTGCCCGTTAGGTAGGGCTTGAACGAAACGTTCTGCCGCTTCGGCAGAAAGTACGTTCGAATCANCTCCCCTGATGATTAACGTCGGCTGAGATATGTGGGCGGTGTCGTCAATCGAGAATCGATCGCTTTGTTCTCGTTGACCCTGTGTTGTTGCAAGGCGCGGTCCGTGGTCTCGCTTACTNACGAATCTTCCATCAGCTCGTTGAAGCAGGTTGTANTTAACNGTNCGTTCNATGTGTTCTCTGGAACGGTACGGATCGTACTTTTGAACGTTCTGGATGAAATCTTCGAGGTCNTCAAATTCACGATTTTCAGTAACAAAATTGCGAATGCTTTTCGTTCCGGTTTCNGACAATTCGGGTCCGATNTCAACTAGCACTAGGCGTTCCAGAAGATCAGGNTGNTNNATGGCGAGCCGCAGCGTGTTCATTCCGCCCATNGANTGCCCCAACACAGTNACCGAATCAATATTGAGTTCNGANANCACNGAGGAGGCGTCAGCGGCCATGGCGTGTGATGAATANTCNGCATCGCGGGCCCATTCACTGTCACCGTGACCNCGCTGATCTAGNGCGATTATGTGAAATCGGTCTGCGAGGTGGAGGCTNACTAAATCCCAAGAGTGTGCTGATTGGTTCCCNCCATGNAGNAAGAGCAAATTNGGTANTGATGGGGNGCCCCACTCTAGGAANTGAAAGCGTTGATGCCGAGCGACAACGTTGCCGGAAACNTATCTGACCTTTTTGTCGTATNGGATACCCAAGTCATCGGCGCTTTCGCAGAGACTGAAAAACTCNGGGGTCTTAGTCATGTCCAATGGAGNGGTCGAGGAAGAAAACTCGTTGAGATANGGCATGNCAGCTCAGATTCGACCCAGATTTAGATCGAGGTATCCCCGAGANATGTTTGCATGAAGAACATCGGTAGGNCCNTCAGCCAATCGACTGGCACGGANTCGTCGAAATNTAGAAGCCAGCGGGTGAGANTCAANTAGTGCCTCTCCGCCNACAACTTGGATNGCTGTGTCCACNAGTTCGGCAATGGTTTCTGAAGCCAAAATTTTTGATGCCATAACTTCATTAACTGAGTTTTCGCCCGCGTCTATTAGTCGCGCGGTTCGGTACACAGAGCTGCGGGCTGCAAAGGCTTTCGTTCGCATTCGGCCGAACTGTACACGGGTTGCATGATTCTTATCCGAGGGCTTGTGCGTCGATTCAATATGGTCGGCGACGAGGGCGCAAACAAAGCTGCACAAGCCGATGCAGTCTGCTGCTATCGCCATCCGAACAGCGTTGACCTGTTCCAGAGCCCTCGTCATTCCTGACCCGGCCTCGCCGATGGCGTGGCTCTTGGGGACCCGAACGTTTGTGAACGTAAAACTTGCGTGGTGGCTGCCGTCAACGGANCTGAAACTGCGTTCTAGCTCCACGCCCGGTCTGCTGGTTTCTATCAGGATCATTGCTGGACCAACATCGTCGAGTTCGACCAAGGTGTTTATGAAATCAGCGTTTGAGCCGCCAGTGACGTAGGACTTGGCGCCGTTGATTACGAGTTCGTCACCATCAAGCCGTGCCCACGTATGTCGCTCGGCGCCAGAAGGTTCGGTAAACCCGAAACCACTGGTTGTCTCTCCGGCAAGATATGGCTCTAGGAACTTTTGTTTTATTTCCTCCGTAGCTTGAGCGAGTAACCCTGGGGTCGGTCCAAAAATGCCCGGTAAATGACCTACATTCCTGCGTCCGAGGGCGTCACGGACGATGGTTAGCTCCAATGCTGTCGCTCCTAACCCTCCGTATGCAACGGGTTGAGTGAGTGCGAAAACACCAGCATCTTTGGATAGCTCTGTGGTTTGTAGCTGAAGCTGCTGTGAGTTGGAGGCGCTGGATTCTATTTCGGATAGTTGTCGAGCGAGAGTGTCTGCTTGTTGTTGAAGCTTGCTTTGTGCTTCGGTAAGAAAATCTGGCACACCCGAACGGTAGTCGGAGAAATGGATTAAAGAACTCTTCGGTCTAATCTGCGGGGATGGAAAAACTTGCAGGTAAGACCGCAGTCGTGACCGGGGCAGCATCGGGGATGGGTTTAGCGATGGCTCGACGCTTTGCCCTCGAGGACATGAATGTTGTGCTTTCCGACATAGATGAATCGAAACTGGATGCGGCAGTCAACGAAATTCGAGGAAATGGAGGGAACGCCGAGGGAGTGGTGACCGACGTTGCTTTAGAAACTGACAACGTCCAACTTCTAGATGCATCAATCGATGCTTTTGGAACAGTCGACGTTGTATGTCTTAATGCTGGAGTGCAAGGCTCAATTGGCCGTTCCTGGGCACTCTCTGACGAGGACTACAAGTGGACTCTGGGGATTCTTCTTGACGGGGTTATCCATGGAGTTCGCACCTTCGTACCCCACCTTGTGGAACAGGACCAAGGTCACGTCGTAATCACCGCGTCGATAGCAGGACACATCTCCTCTCCGTTCGGAGCGCCCTACAACATTGCTAAGCACGGTGTAGCGACGCTCGCAGAGACGCTCTTTCACGAACTTAAAGTTGAAAGATCAAACGTGGGTGTGACTTGTCTTTGCCCCGGATTCGTGAACACCAATATCGTCAACGCGACCGCAGCTCGAGAGAGTGGTGCAGTTGGCTCGGCAGTAGACGATAGGGGTGACCAAATGCTCGAATTTACGCAGCGAGCTTTGAGCGGAGGTCTAGATCCCGAAATTGTCGGCGAACAAGTTTTCGACGCCATCTCTAACAACCAGTTTTGGTTGTTCACCGATGAAGACTGGGACGAACCAATCGCGGCTAGAGCTGAGCAGATCGTTCAAAGAAGTGCTCCGCGCCTCCAGCGGTCGTCGTAACCATGACGATGTGATGGAAATGGAAGTCGCTTGTGCAGCCGACAAGCAGCACCCCATGTGTGAGAAGGTGATGCAACGTCTGACAACCAAACGGAGGCTCCTATGCGCATAGGTATCTTCAGCGGTCCCGCTGGCAAACTGTTCAACGTCGAAGAAGCCATTATCGACGCTCGAGATGCTCAGGAAGCAGGATTCCCGTCCTATTGGCTACCCCAAATGCCCATGGGCGTCGATGCTTTAACTTCGCTAAGTCATATCGGAGCAGCGGTCCCAGAAATTGAGCTGGGTACCGCAGTGATCCCCACTTACCCCCGACACCCAATGGTGATGGCACAACAAGCCCTGTCGGTCACATCGATCATCGGTGACCGTCTGGCGTTAGGCATAGGTCTATCCCATAAGCCCGTCATAGAGAAACAGTACGGATACGAGTTTGACAAGCCTGTGCGTCATCTAAGGGAATATCTTGAGGTTCTCAATCCTCAGTTACGAGATGAACCGGTCCGTTTTGAGGGAGAAACACTGGCCGGTCGAAATCCATCCTTAGGCCTCCAAGCTCCTGTGCCGCAGGTTCTCGTAGCCGCCTTGGGTCCCCAAATGCTTCGATTAACTGGGCGGTTAGCTGACGGCACCATCACTTGGATGACCGGAAATAAGACTCTGGCAGAGTTGACCGTCCCTGAGATTTGTGGGGCAGCTGAAGAGGCGGAACGGCCCAAGCCACGTGTGGTTGCTGGCCTCCCGGTTCTATGCACTGACGACATCGACGCAGGAATGGAGAGAGCTTCGAAAGTTTGGCAAATGTACGGTACGTTGCCGAGCTATCGAGCAATGTTGGACCACGAGGGTCTCGCAGGTCCAGAGGAGATTGCCATCGTCGGTAACGAAGCAGAAATTAAGGACCGGCTTCAAGCAACTGTCGATGCCGGAGCTGATGACATTATCGTCGCGGAATTCGGAGGGGACCCCGACCAGCGAGCCCGGACTCGTGCCGCAGTCGCCGCGCTGCTTTAAATTCGCGTAGCTACGAAGATCACNNGGAATAGATCAACCTAAGACGTCGCTCCTCCATCTGCGCGGCACGATGGTGACTTTCGCTTCTTCGTGGCCAGGAAATGAATCGGCGTACTGATTGCCGAGTTCTTCACCTAAATATCGGATCGCGATATCTCGGAGGAGGTCATCACGTTCTTCGGGTGTCAATAATTCGACTGATACTTCTCCTTCGGCTGTGACATAGCGATATGGAAGTTGCTCGTCTTGAACGCAGATCGTTGCCGCTCCGTGACGACGCAAAAGTATCGACTTAGCCGATGCATAGGCCATCGCTATCTCGAAGCCAGTCTCACTTGAGTACCGGTACCAAACCGGCGCACACAAAGGTCCTTTGTCAGCTCGTTCGATGGCCAACACCCCTACACGTACCTCACCAAGAAAATTATCGCGCTCGGGTTCTGTCATTTCTGCCATCAGGCCTCCTCTTTTTCTAGTTGCATGGCGAAGGGTAGCGCTGCAATCGCAAGGACAACGGTCCAGCTCAGAGCTAAACGAATGTCCCCCAAAGCTTCAGCGAGAGCTCCGACAACGGGTCGTGCCGTCGCCCCTAATAACCCGCTCACGCCGAAAACGACACCAACGGTGAAACCGGTTCGCGAGTCGCCGCCAATTTTGCTCGCTATAGCTAGAGAAACTGGAAACAAGCCGAAACCGAAGGTTGCTATCGCTCCGACGGCTACTAGAGAAGCGACACCAGATGTTTGGGAGAAGATCAGAACTGAAAGAATCGTTCCCAGGTTGGCACACACAAAGAGTTTTCTTCCTCCGAACCGGTCATAGATGCGCCCCCCAACCGGTTGAGCTACCACGCCGATGAACAGCATGATTGTGAGCGTGGCGCCGGCTGTAACCTCAGCCCAGCCTTCGTCGACCAACATTTTGACGACGAAGGTTACGAAGCTGTACAGGACTGTGTTTACCAAACCGAAAGCGAAGGCTGCGATAACGATGGGTCGGCCCAGAGCACCCTTGAGAGCTGCTTCGGGGTTGGGGCTGCTTTCGGGTAGGTACATCCAAAGACCCGTCCCTGCGCCGACGATGGGGATGGCGACGATAATCATCGCCCAACGCCAATCAAGAGCTGCAATTGCCAATGTTGCAATAGCGGGAGCCAAGAAGTGACCGACAGATCCTCCCCACCCGTGAATACCGAGCATCCTTCCTCGATCGTTGGGGTAGGCATTAACGACGAAAGCAGTTGCTTGAGGGTGGTACGCCGCTGCGCCAAGACCGCAAAGAAGGCTCACGATGGTGATGAACCAAAATGATGGGGCCGCTGCCATAAGTAGAAAGCCGGCGCCGCCAATGAAAAAGCCGCAGCTGAGAATCAGCTTTCGTTTTCCTTGTTTATCGGCGACATGACCAATGAGTGGTTGCAGTACACCTGTGAAAAGGCTGAAGGCGAATGATAGGAGACCTAATTCGGTGTAATCCAAATCCCACTCTCTTGCCAGGGCAGGCAGGAATGCTGGAAGGACGGTGGCATAGAAATCATTGACCACGTGCACGGCAACAAAAGTGCCCAGAATGGCCCGAGGGGATGCAAGCATCAGTTGTTTTTGGGGATGTTCGAGATAAGCACTCCGATGGTTTCTAAGTTTTCGATTTCATCCTCTGAAAGACCCAAGGACCTCAATACCTCCCGGTTGTGTTCGCCTTGAAATGGCGGCAAACCCGCGTCGGGTAGCTCGCAGTCGCCGAAAATCCAGGGAGGTGCAGGTACTCGAGCGGTCCCACCAGATCGATCTTCTACCTCTCGGATAGCGCCGCGTTCTATTGCCCATTCCGATTCTGCTATTTCCGATACGGATCGAATGGTGCCAACTGCTAGCCCAGCTTCGCTTACTTGAGCCTCGAGTTCTTCGATTGTTCTAAAAGTAAGTACCCAAGCCCGGATTTCTGCGAGTAAATCTTCCCAGTTGTCGCGACGAAACTGAGCAGTGATGAATCGAGGGTCAAGAAGCAGGTCGTTTCTTCTCATCATTGCGCAGTACCTCTGAAATACAAAGGTCGAAACCGGACTTGCAGCGATAGTTATTTTTTGGCCATCAGGCAGTTCGATGATTGGAGACTCGGGTGCGCTGAGCGCAAGGGGCTCGCCGTCGACGTCGATATCCGAAAGTTCGTAGCTGACTCGATCGTTAACACTGAGAATCGAGGAGACCATAGCTACATCAACATGTTGACCTTCGCCGGTGTGGCTTCGGTGAGCTAATGCTGCAAGGGTCGCGATTACGCCCTGCAGACCGGTGTAAACGTCAGCGTGGTTGTAGGCATCGTTTTCAGTTCGAATTAAAGCGTCTCCGTAATGACGGCCAATGATTTCGGTGAAGCCAGCTTCAGCCTGAACGGTCGGTGCGAACGCCGGTCGGTTCCGCCATGGTCCTGACTGTCCGTATCCGCTAATGGAAACCATTATGAGGTCGGGTTTTATCGCTGTTAGCTGTTCGAAACCCAAGCCGAAAAGATCGAGCGTGCCCGGCCGAAAGTTTTCGACAACGATGTCGGCCTCTGATACCAGCTTCTTAACAATCTCTTGTGCCTCGGAAAAGTTGAGATCCAAAGATATCGCCTGTTTCCCAGCGTTTTGTTGAGCGAAGTAGAGAGACATAGGACCAACGTGAGGTTGACCGCTTCGCCCAGTGTCAGGAGCTGGGGGTTCTATCTTGATCACCTCAGCACCTAAATCACGCAAAGCTTTAGTGCAGTGAGGTCCAGCGAGAACTCGCGTGAAGTCGATGACACGAATGCCGGACAGAGGTGCTGTCATTTTCCCTGAAAGATGGCGGTGCCAGGGCCAGATTCGCTAAATGACTCCAGTCCTCGCTGGAGATCTTCTGAAGCCCAAACTTTTCGGGCAGCACTTTCTTGGGTTTGATCGGCAGAACGAACCCCTTCATTCGAAGCGATAACGGCAAGTTCCTTGATAGCTGCGTAAGCCACAGTTGGACCAGCGGCCAGTTGCTGTGCCCAAGACCTAGACGCCTCCTCGAGAGCCTCATCGGCAACAACCGCGTTTATGACACCCCAACGTTCAAGCAGTTCAGGGTCATGTCGGCGACCGAACATTGCTATTTCTTTGCCCCGTGCCATCCCAGCTCGTTCCACGACCCTTTGAACCCCGCCTAGTAAAGGCATCAGTCCGATAGAAGTCTCAACTAAACCGAGGCGAGCCGAAGCTGATGCCATGATGAAGTCGCAGGCTAAAGCTATTTCGAAACCGCCCCCAAGGGCTAAACCATGCACAGCAGCGATGGTCGGGAGAGGAATTGCTGCTAGCCGATCAAGTACCTCAGCCGCAGGTGAACCGTCACTTCCTTCTCCACCGAAACCGTCTACATCGGCTCCAGCAGAGAAATGTTTCATGTTGCTCTTTAGAAGAATCGCCCTCGCCCCTGAGTCAATGGCCCCTTCAAAGGTCTGGATCAGATCTTCAATGAAGGCGCCGTTGAGAAGGTTGTGAGGTGGTTTCGCCATTGTCACGACGGCCACTGCGCCATCGAGTTCAACTTGTATGTGCTCGGTTGCTTGATGCTGGGACACCATTTTCCCTTCAGGTCGACTTTG
>PAVP01000056.1 GCA_002713975.1 Acidimicrobiaceae bacterium
TCAATAAGCATGAAGTAGACATGAGTAACGCGGTTGGCTATNGGATCNCGCTGCATGTTCTTCACGATTGTCAAATAGTCACTGCCGTTCACNTCCAGGGTGATGACGGCGTTAGGTCCAGCAGCGTTCAGTGCGGCTCGGAACTTAGGTCGATCTAAGGTCACCGGCATGGGCTCAGAACCCTGACCGTAAACGACAGCTGGGATCTTGTCGGCACGTCGCAAACGCCGGGAAGCGCTACTGCCATGGTTCCGGCCGATTTCAGCCTCAAGCTTCAGATCTGACGACATCGCTGGTGACTCCTGGGAAGTAAAGCTAATTGGGACCAGTCTTCTGAGACAGTCCTGAAGGGTTGACCATTGTAGGGCCCATGGCTACTCATCACTCACCCGGACAAATACCTAATTATCTAGGACTGGTTTTCGCCATCAAAGATNTCAGATACCGAAGTGTCTTCAAANACTGATTCGAGNGCGTCGGCGAGGATACCCGCAGCNCTCAANACCTCTAATTTGTCAAACCGTTTTGCNTCGGGCAGAGGAACGGTGTCGGTGACAATAACCCTGCTCAGAGCCGAACTCTCCAACCGTTCGATTGCCGGTCCAGAAAAGACTGCGTGCGTTGTGGCGCACAACACATCTGCAGCGCCATGNGCGGTCAAGGTATCGACAGCGGCACAAATCGTNCCCGCTGTGTCCACCATGTCGTCAATGATCACGCAGGTTCGTTCGTTGACGTCGCCCATCACTCCNAGTGCTTCTACTTCATTTGTNGCATGAAGTGAACGTCGTTTGTAGATAGTCGCTACTTCGCAGTCAAGTTTTTTTGCGTACCGNTCAGCGACCTTGACCCGTCCTGTGTCAGGGGAAACAATGACTGAGCCCTCAGGAATCATTGATCCTAAGTATTCAATTAGCACTGGTGCTGCTGTTAAGTGGTCAACAGGTCCTTCAAAAAATCCTTGTATTTGACCACTGTGCAGGTCAATGCTGACAAGACGGTCAGCGCCGGCCTGGCGGAGAAGGTCTGAAATTAGCCGAGCAGTTATNGGTTCGCGGCCTTGGGCTTTCCGGTCCTGACGGGCGTACCCGTAGAAGGGGGCGACTGCTGTTATCCGCTTCGCGGANGCTCGTCGTGCAGCGTCGACCATTATCAGGTGCTCCATGATCGCGTCGTTAACACTCATGTCTTCGGTAGCTGCGTGAGTTTGGATAATAAAGACGTCTCCACCNCGGACTGACTCTTCGAATCGGCATTTAATTTCGCCATTAGCGAAGTCAATGAGTCCTGGGTCACCCAGTTCGATGCCCAAATGTTCGGCGATTTCTTGGGCAAGCGCGGGATTAGCTCTACCGGTAAAGAGGTGCANACGCTTTTTGGTTACTAGTTCCATCGCTTCTCCTGCTCTAAGAAGAGTTGTAGAACGGTCATGTGACAGTAGCTGACGCGTACTCGTCTCTCGGCGTTAAAACCGCAAGAAGTCCAATTTGGCAATGATCTCCGATCTGGACCTCTACCGACAAGTGACTTGGATTCGTGAAACCTCCACAACATAGGTGGTCTCACCGGTTGNCGCGATGACACCTTCACGACCTATCTCACATTTCCTCGAGCTCGTAACAGAGTCTCGCATTCNACGAGCTGCTTTTTGTCGTTAACTCCGCGCANCTCGTCTGGATCGTCAGNAANCATCGCAGTCACGAGNTGCCCGCTAGCCCGGAATAATTCAACTACGTCNGTNANATAGTACTCATTTTGGGAATTGGAGCTTTCGACTTCTCGAAGCGCTCCATCGAGGAANCGTGACTTGAAACAGTAAATNGATGTGTTGACTTCGCAAATAGCTAATTCATGGGGTCCGGCATCAACATGCTCCACAACACGCTCAATNCGGCCTTGTTCGTCTCGAACAATCCGACCATATCCCGATGGATCTTTGAACTCGGCTGTTAGCAGAGTGGCNGCNGCACCCGATTTCACATGGTGATCTTGTAATTCGATCAAAGTGTCTGACGTGAGAAGAGGCATGTCTCCGGGCAGCACCAGCACGTCAGATTCCACGCCNGATCCGTCNCTAGAAGCAAAGGCCTGAAGTCCGACTTTGGTTGCATCAGCAGTTCCGCGTTGGACACGCTGTTCAGCGAATTTTAGGCGAGTGGGGTCGCTGGACATCTGTCTCAAAGTTTCAGAGACAAGTTGCGCCTGGTGCCCGACGACGACGACCGTACATTCCAAGTCGAGTTCTTCAAGCGACTTCAAGATGTGCCGCGCCATCGGTACGCCGTTCACTAGATGCAGCGGTTTGGGCAGGGCTGATCGCATTCGTGAACCCTTGCCAGCGGCTAGAACGATTGCCCTCATGCGACGCCAAAAAATTGTCGATTCACGTCGAAAGATTCCATTCTTTCATGGCGGAATAGGTAGCAAAACGTTAGTCGCAGAGCGTCAGCTCGGGGAGGAGGGCTCGAACCTCCATTGTCGGGACCAAAACCCGATGTCCTGCCAGTTGAACGATCCCCGACCATCGAAGCGCCACAGGCACTAGGTCGACAGCACCAGCCTAACGACGAGAAGTGCGCGATATCGGTCGCTTACCGGAACAATGTCGGCCGTCTTTACGTTGGCTCTTGGCCAAGGTTCAGCTACCCTGCAGTTCCTCATGGGATCCCTCGTAAAGAAGCGCCGTAAACGCATGCGAAAGAAGAAGCACAAGAAGATGCTTCGCCGCACGCGTTATCAACGCCGAAACAAATAGCTAGTTCTCGCTAGGTCAGTCACTCAGCAGCGCTTTTCTTGTTGGTGCTGTGCTGAGGCAAAGTTTTGACGTTTACTGATGCGACTCCACGGTGTCGAAATTCTTCATGCCGTCCTTCGACAAACCATGTACCACCGCTACCGGCTAGACGAGCTCGCTTTCCAGTTGCTTGACTGAGTGCATCTCGCCACTCTTCTAATTCAGGCTTGACGGTGAGTGCTGCAGGTTCGAGATCATTGCCATGGTCACCGAGTGGGCTACCTAGGTCGTCCCATGCCCGATACACATCTTCGGTTGATACCCCTAGAGGTGGGATAAGCAGGGTCATTTCACGTTCCAGGTACGGCAATGGTTGAAGTATCTCTCCAATGCCTTGAACACGAGCCCTTCCTCCCAGAAGACAAAACCCGACATCCGCGCCCAATGAGGTAGCTGCTACCGGGTCGGTAAAACCGGCCCACCGCATAACGGCAGCCGCATTGCTAGATCCTCCGCCAAGACCCGCCCCTGATGGGATTCTCTTATCGATCATGACCTCCGCTGTGCGACCTAGTAAGTCGAGTGCGCGATTGACGAGATTGTCTTCATTTTGAGGAACTTCAAATCCTGAGTCTGACGATCGAACCTTCAATCCCGACCCATCACTAATCACGATTTTGTCACACAGGTCGATGGATACCATTTCGGCATCAATCAGGTGGTAGCCATCTGCGCGTCGGCCCTTCACCTTAAGTGAGAGTGTCAATTTAGCTGGACAGATTAGATGTTCAGAATTCATGATTCGATGTTCGTCGTCTTCCGTGCCAGGTCTATCCATCTATCCAATTCAATCTCTTCCGGTCGAGACGTCGGTGCAATCCTCGCACTTTCTAAAACGGCTTCATCTACTCGTCCCTTCAAGCTTTTTCGCAGCATCTTGCGGCGTTGGTTGAAGGCAATCCGAACCAGTTCTATAAGTTCCTTTTCGACATGATCCTCAAGGTTTTTATCAATTCGTTCGATTGCGACGAGAGCTGAGTTCACTCGTGGCTTTGGATAGAAGACTGATGGTGGTACATGTCCAACAATTGTTGCTTCTGCTCGAAGGGCCACACGCACTGACACAGCACCGTAGGCAGCATCTCCAACCGTTGCCGCTAGACGTTCTCCAGCTTCTTGCTGAACCATAACCAAGAGTTGGGTGACAGCAGGAACTTCGTCCAACACTGTCAGGACAACAGTTGTAGCGATGTTGTAAGGGAGGTTCGCTACGAGGTGCCAACCAGGTGTAGTTAGTACGTCGTTCCATGAAAGGTCACGAACATCAACGTTCAGAATCGTGGCCCGTTCCCCGACCGTTGAGTGGAGTATGGGCATCAGTGATCGATCGGTCTCGATCGCTGTCACATCTGCGCCGGTTTCAACGAGCGCGAGCGTCAACGAGCCCAACCCTGCGCCAATTTCCAGTACCTGACTGCCTTCTTTAATGCCCGACAACCGTGCTATCCGCCTGACGGTGTTTGGGTCAGTCACGAAATTTTGCCCGAGGCTTTTCTTGGGGCTGATGCCGGCCTCGCTCAATATTCGCCGTACATCAGTTATGGACAAGGTCATTCGCTGACCTGCCATCTTGACCAGCCGAAATATTCTTTGCAGCCGGGCCAACCATTCCAGCCTTGTGCTTGCCAGAGTAGGTTGGCTCTGAAGATTTGCTCCTCTTTGCTGGCGTCCGCTGGGCTTCCTTCGCCTCCCATCCATTGCCATGAGCCCAATGCAAATTGAAGCCCTCCGAAGTATCCATTTCCGGTGTCCACATCCCATGTTTTTCGCGACTCACACCAGGCCATTCGTTCCCACATTTCCAAAGTGGGCCAAGTATCGAGATAAAGCTGTCCGAAGATAGTTACATCTCCAGATGGTTCCAAAGATTCGTCTGATGGTTCAGTGCTGACAGGAAGCGTTTCCGCGACAGTCGTCGATGCGGGAATGGTCGTGGTGGTCGTAATGACGACAGCTGTCTGTGTAGTCGGCGGNATCGAACTTGAAGAAGGAACTTCTACCTTTCTTGTCGTAGTTGACGGGGCCGCCGGGCGTGATGTTGAAGGTNGNAGGGTTGTCGAAGTAATCATCGAAGTTTCTGGAGGTTTAAAGCTTTCGGTTGGCGTCGCAACAGTCGTGACAGTTGATGCAGCGTCCAACGTTGGAGTGTTCATCAGTGATTGCGTTCCTGAAAACAGGTTGTCGACCAAAAATACTGCGAGGCTTCCAATCCTGAAGCCAGCCAACGATANATCNGGTGTTGTGANTTCGGTGATCGTTCTNCTCGCAGGCTCTGGCACNGNCTTCCCATNNTTGGGATTTGAGTCGTTTATCGCCATNACCGCGACACCNGCGACAGATNCCNCTAAAAGGAGCAGAAGGGTAGTTCTCTGCCAGCTCTTTCGAAGCACAGGTNGCACCGCCAACCACCCAATATCGCNGCTATTTCGTTGAGCCTACTGACATAGAGGATTCTTCTGTTCACTCGACCAGTCCGTAGAATCTTGAAGCGTTCCTCCANGACTCTTCAGCTACTTCTTTAATTNCCACTCCTCTGGCTGCCGCNACACCCTCNCCTACCAATGTGACCCATGCTGGACGGTTCCTTTTCCCTCTTTCAGGAACTGGTGCCAGGTAGGGAGCGTCGGTTTCAACCAGGTAACGGTCCGAGGGGGTCAGGGCAGCAGCTTCACGTAGCTCCGGCGCATTCGGAAATGTGATTATCCCACTGAAGGATAGGTAAGCGCCGCGTTGCAGTCCCGCTTGAGCTTCGTCAGGACCACCTGTGAAGCAATGAAACACAGTCTTGGCAGGAGTGCCTTCAGTGTCGAGTATGTCGAACGTGTCCTCCCACGCTTCTCTTGTATGAATGACTAATGGCAAATCAAATTGGTGGGCTAGTTGAATTTGTTTGGCAAAGATGTCTCTTTGGACGTCTCGGGGCGAATTGTCGTAGTGGTAGTCAAGGCCGCACTCCCCGACCGCTACGACCTTGGGAGATGTTACGAGTTCGGCCAGACCTTCAATTCCGTCTTTTGCATCGTGCGGATGCACCCCAGCAGTGGCCCACACTCCGTCAAATTGATGAGCGCGAGCTATGCATTTAACGCTGTGTTCTATTGAGGTGCCCACATCAATGAGTCGCTGGACGCCTGAATCTTTTGCGTTTTG
Source organism: Acidimicrobiaceae bacterium (assembly GCA_002713975.1). Taxonomy (GTDB): domain Bacteria; phylum Actinomycetota; class Acidimicrobiia; order Acidimicrobiales; family Poriferisodalaceae; genus MedAcidi-G3. The sequence goes on from PAVP01000056.1 coordinate 5,945, forward strand.
CACCACTTCAGATGCGAGGTCCATGTCGTCTGGCAAGTGACAGTGATTGTCCGTCCAGTTCATATCGCTCATTTGAGCCGCGGAAACAATGGGTCGCCTTTGAGTACCGGCAGTCCGGCCGGGTATTGGCCCCATCTAACGCTTTCCGGTACTCGTTCTTGGGTATGGTCCTCATCAAGCCCAATGCGGCGGCGGATTTCGGCACAAGCACTCGGCACAGCGGGCGAGGCCAGAATTGAAACGATGCGCAAAACCTCTAACGCATCCCCTAAGACCACATCGACATCTGGGCCTGGGTCTGATTTCCAGGGCTCGGCANTTTCGAGGTACGCGTTGGTTTCGTGAATAATTTTCCACGTCGAGTCAAGGGCAATGGATGGCGATATCTGGTCCCATCCATCAGAGATCTTTTGGTATTCCTCTGCGACGATCGCCGCTAAGGGACTGTCCGGGCTTGCCGATGGACCCACTCCGCCACATTTCGAAGAGACCACCGTTGTTACTCGACTCAACAAATTTCCCAGATTGTTGGCTAAGTCCGCGTTGTAACGGGCGATCATTCCTTCGTGACTGAAGTCCCCATCGGGCCCGAAAGTTTGACCATGTAAGAAGTGATGTCGCACCCCATCAACGCCGAACTCCTCAATCAGGTCACTTGGAGCAATCTGGTTGAGTCGAGTTTTCGACATCTTCTCTCCTCCAACCAGCAAAAATCCGTGCACATGGACGCGTTCAGGCGGAGCCAACCCAGCGCTCATCAGCATCGCCGGCCAGTAAACACAGTGGAAGCGCAAAATGTCTTTACCAATCAGATGAATTCCGGGCCAGTGGGTATCGAACATCTCGGGGTCATCGACGTATCCCGCTGCCGTTATGTAATTGGTTAACGCGTCAAACCAGACATAGGTGACGTGGGCCGGATCCCAGGGAAGCGGAATGCCCCAGTCAATCGAAGTTCTGCTGATAGAGAAATCTTCAAGGCCTTGGTTAATGAATCCGAGGGCTTCATTTCGCTTAGTGGAAGGCACAACGAAATCAGGGTGAGAGGCGTACCAATCTTTGAGGGCTTGCTCGTAGCGGCTCAGCTTAAAGAAGTAGTTCTCTTCAGTTACGTGCTCAACAGGTCGGCCGTGAATCGGGCAGTTTCCGTCGTCGAGGTCTGCTTCGTTGAAATAGGCCTCACAACTAACGCAATAAAGACCTTCGTAGGTTTGAAGATCAACGTCTCCGTTGTCATAACAGGCTTGCAGCAGTTTCTGCACCGCCGAGTAGTGACGCTCCTCACTCGTTCGAATGAAATCATCATTCGAGATTTCTAGTTGGGTCCAAGCATCTTTGAATCTGACTACCGTTTGGTCAGCCCATTCGATTGGCGAACAGTTGTTGTCTTCGGCTGCGCGCTGAACCTTCAGTCCATGTTCATCGGTGCCCGTAAGAAAGTGGACGTCGCGACCTAAGAGCCGATTCCATCTAGCCACGGCATCGGCTGTGATGGTCGTATACGCGTGCCCGATGTGGGGCGCATCGTTTACGTAGTAGATGGGAGTGGTGACGTAGTAGGGGGTGGTCACGTCTGCCATGGTACCGACCGAGGTCTTGTCAACCGGCAGGCTTTCATTGCAGAGGGTTCATTCACGAATCTCGTGGGCCAGTGAATAAACACGATTTCTCGCTACCCCTAGCTTTGAGGTGACTTGACTCACTGCCCCGCTTTTGGTCGCGCCGTTTAGCAACTCTGCTTCTAGCGCTTCGACAATCGACTCGTCACTTATTTCTTGTGGGGAGGCAGCACCAACCACGATCACAACCTCCCCTTTCACATCATCAGAAAATCTTGTCGACAATTCAGCTAGCGACCCACGAGTACTTTCCTCAAACATCTTGGTGAGCTCACGCATTACCGCGGCTTCTCGGTCCGATCCACATGCAGTCGCAAGATCGGTAAGCGTTCTCTTTAGCCGTTTGGGTGATTCAAAAATGACAGTAGTCCGGTCATCAGAAGCGATCGCTGCGAGGCGACGGTCTCTTTCTAGGCCTTTTCGAGGAAGGAAGCCTTCCATCGCCCATCTATCAGTAGAAAGGCCCGAGAGTGTCAAAGCAGTTGTTGCGGCATTGGGACCGGGAACAACCGACACTTGATGTCCATGTTCGACGAGGTAGCGAACAAGACGCTGTCCGGGGTCCGAAATGGCAGGCGTACCTGCGTCGCTCACTAGGGCGACATTTTGGCCTTGGTCGAGCAGCGAGACGATGGTCGCACCAACAGAAGACTCGGTGTGTTCGTTAGCGACCATGAGCCTTTGTGCGTGCAGACCAAGAAGTTCTAGAAGTTTTCCTGTTCGGCGAGTGTCTTCGCAGGCAATCACCTCGACGCTCTCTAACACGTCACACGCGCGGCGCGAAATATCTCCCAAGTTGCCAATCGGGGTGGCCACTAGGTAGAGGGTGCCTTTGGCAAAGTTCTCGTGAGATTCGATCATCAGCGTCAACCTAAAAACATTCTGTCATTCCGACGACGTTTCAAGCCAAGAGCGTGTAGTCGGGGCTCTTTGCCGATCTCGGAACTTTCTTGCCGTTAAACATTGAAGCGAAATTCGACGACGTCTCCATCTCTCATGGGGTAATCCTTCCCTTCTAGGCGAAGTTGACCGGCGTCTCGCGCTGCNGACCANGATCCCAATGCAAGTAATTCATCATGGGCNATCACTTCAGCTCTTATGAATCCACGTTCGAAATCTGTGTGGATTCTGCCAGCGCATTGGGGTGCCTTCCANCCATCTTTGAAGGTCCAAGCCCGCGATTCTTGTTCGCCGGTCGTTAAGAAAGTTCGCAGTCCCAACAGNTCATGTGCGGCNCGAACGAANAGCGGAAGGGCACCCTCNCCCAATCCNAAACCTTCAAGCAGATCANCTCTTTCTTCATGAGGGAGCAACGCCGCTTCGGCTTCNAATTGAACCGAAAGCGGNAAGACTTCTGCNCCNGGAAGNGCTGTGCCTAGAGCAGAAGCNAGTTCGTTGGCTTCTGNCANCTGATCTTCTCCTATGTTCAACACCGCCATTACAGGTTTGTTNGTCAGCAAAAAATGTTCTCGTAANGCTGANCGNCGNTCNTCAGAAAGATCNGATTGATAGAGGGGCGTTCCCTCCGAAAGTAAAGTCANCGCCTCTTCTAAAGCATCGACTTCTGCNACCAACACGGCATCTCGGGGGTCAGCNCGCANTGCNTTGCGGCGNCGGTCAATTCGACCTTCTACTGACTCGAGGTCAGCAAGTGTGAGCTCGATTTCTACAACNCGGAGGTGCTCGATCGGGTCAGTCGGGCCCGGCACATCCTCATCATCAAAGGTTCGGAGAACTAAAACCAAGGCATCAACTTCTCTAATCCCGGCAAGAAATTTGTTACCGAGTCCTTCCCCCTGGCTGGCCCCTTCAACTAGTCCTCCTATATCAACGAACTCGGTTGTTGAGTTAACAACTTTTCGACTTTCACTCATTTCAGCGAGAGCATCTAATCGTTGATCAGGAACCTTGACGACGCCAACATTCGGGTCGGTAGTGGCGAACGCATAAGGAGCAGCGAGTGCTCCGCCTCCAGCTAGGGCGTTGAACAGAGAAGACTTACCAGCATTGGGTAGGCCGACGAATCCGAATCTTTCCATTGGCAGGCGAGGTTACCGCCACCGGGACGCAAGTCACCCATCAGCCGTGAAGCCCGCTCCCTGCTGTGAAAGAATCTGGAAACTAGTTCTTAGGGAGGACGTTGTGGGACCACTAAGTGGCGTAAAAGTTGTGGAGTTAGCTGGCATTGGGCCTGGGCCTTTTTGCGCCATGCTCTTGGCGGACCTAGGAGCTGATGTAGTTCGGGTTGATCGGATGGCTCAAGTAGATCTCGGGATAGACAGGGGCAGAAAGTACAGCGTTCTAAATAGAAGTCGGCGTTCGGTGTCGGTCGATCTCAAGAACTCCGATGGTGTCGAGACCGTTCTTAAGCTCGTGGAAGAAGCAGATGCTTTGATCGAAGGTTTCCGTCCGGGAGTTACAGAGCGACTCGGCTTGGGTCCCGACGAATGTCTTGAACGGAACCCGAAACTGGTTTATGGCCGAATGACTGGGTGGGGACAAGATGGCCCAATGGCGCATGCCGCAGGTCACGACATCAACTACATCGCCCTGACTGGAGCCCTGCACGCGATCGGATCGTCAGACAAACCATCACCTCCCCTCAATCTCGTGGGTGATTTTGGTGGCGGCGGAATTTATCTCGCGTTCGGAATATGCGCTGCGCTGCTTGAATCAAAAACATCGGGCACAGGTCAAGTTGTAGACGCCGCAATGACTGAAGGTGCTGCTTCCTTAATGGCATCTATTTATGGGATGCATGCCTCAGGCCACTGGTCAGACAAGCGTGAGGACAACGTCCTTGACGGCGGCTCTTATTATTACGGGGTCTACGAAACTTCAGACCAGAAATTTGTATCCATCGGCTCTATCGAGGGCAAATTTCACGACGAACTCCTCGAATTGACAGGCCTAACAGACTCGTCAACAGAGGCTCGCAACGATCAGGAAAGTTGGGCTGAGAAGAAGTCTCGACTCGCAGAAATAATTAAGTCACGAACCCGCGATGAGTGGGATGAAGTAATGCTGGGCAGCGACGTGTGTTATGCCCCGGTTCTCGACTTGTCTGAAGCACCAGGGCACCCCCACAACGTGGCACGGGGTTCTTTTGTTGAGGTAGACGGTGTGATGCAACCCGGGCCAGCTCCCAAGTTCAGTCGTACTCCTGGTCAGGTACAAATGCCGCCCCCGGCACCAGGACAACACACCCTCGAAGTACTAACCGATTGGGGATTTTCAAGCGAGGACGTCGAGAAGTTAAAAGACGTAGGAGCTATCAGTTAGGCACTCGAGTTTCCTATCTCTAGGGAATCGATCAAGTCCCCTGTAGCCTTGGGGACATGTCGAAGCGCAAAAAGAAACTTAAGTTACGCGCTCGTCGCAGCAAAGCCAACCACGGTAAACGGCCAAACTGCGGCAGGGGCTGACCTAGCAGTTCATCAGGTCAGTCACTTCTTTCCTCTATCGCCGCAACCACCGCGGCTGAGATGAGTCGAGCTCCATTTGACTGGTAGTGGGTACCGTCGTCTGTTCGTACCTCAAGTGCTTCACCATTCTCGTCCAAAATATGTTTGGTCCAGATGCCGTCTGGCGAGACGATTGCTGCTGCGTCTATCCATGCAGATCGGTCACCGTCATGAAATACCTCTTGAGTGATTGGGTTCACAACATCAGGTAAAGGCACCATGAAAGGGATCCGGAAATGCGGCATACCGACCCAGATGACCAAACGTCCCGTTCGGTCGACGGTCTCCAACATTTTCTTGATCCTCTGCTGATATTGCGCGATCCATTCCGCGCTTCCTTTATCTGAAGGCCCTCCACGAAAACCTTGCCAATCGTTACCTCCTATTGAAAGCACTACGACCTGGTAGGGGCCATCGGCCACTTCGTCTCGCAAATATTCGATCCAATCGAAATACCAATCACTAACCACGCCGGTCGACTTTCTGACATCCTCTGTGTAAACCCAGCGCCGTTCTCGGCTCACCAATTCTCTAAAACCCAGTGCAGCACCTCCGGCGAGGGAGTCACCGCCGACCCAGATATTGAGCGGTCTTGAGTCAATTGCTTCAGGCAAAAGTGACTTTCGATCTTCTCGACTCCAGTGGTAGTAGGCCTTTTCTTGGCCTAAGTGCGAAGTATGTAGATCAGGCCATCGAAGATGAGGCGCGCCCCAAGGGTCGAACCGAGAAGCCTTACCAGTAACCGGTAGCGACGAGTTGTCTTCCTCTCCTTCCGCGGCGCTGGGAATGCCAACAATCAATCCCGTCGCCAACAGGGTGACAACGTAGACAACGAAACGGAATTTCAGTCGTTCCATAGCTCTGCAACTTCGGGAGACTGCTTAATTTCTTTCAAAAGAAATTCGGATAGCCACTCACCGCCCCAATGACTCAGATGCACTCCATCAGTCAACCGCACGTCTACTAATTGCCCGGAGGAATCAAGAAGATACCGAGCATAGTTCCCCGACTCATCGGTAAATAATGATCGGAGATCGAGATAGTGGACTCCTTGTCGTTCGTCTGCTTCTGCGCGATAAAGGTCGTTCAATTGCTTCATGCGCGAGTCAAACCCGAGCCCACGCATTGGTGGCTGACCAACCCAGAGCACGATCCGTTCAGGTTTAGACGCTGCTAGATCCATAACAAGTGCTATGCGTCTTCGATATTCTTCTTCCCATTGCTCGCTAAATCGGTCGAGCCATCTACCGTCATCGGCCCTGATGTTTTGCGCGTCATTTCCACCGAACATCAGGATCACGGCGTCTGGGTCGTAGGTAGTCATCACCTCAGAAATGCGCGTTGGCCAATCGAAATAGTCAGGCCGACTCAATCCACTAGCTAATTTGGGTTCGGCCGTGGCTGAGACCGACGGAGATTTTTCGGCCATCATCACAAAAGTCTCACCAAAGAATTGGACCATTGAGTCCCCTAACACCCAAATGGTGAAGGGGTTTCCAGGATCCCAAATTGGCTCCGAAGTGTCTGTTGCACCTTGGTCTAAATGAAGTTCAGGGCCTTGTTCTTCCTCGACTGAGAGAATCAACCATTCTTCGCTGTGCGGTTCAGCCACCGCTTCGATGTGCTCGCGGCGAAGAGTTATGTGTCCCTCGTCGCCTGACCGGCCCAGCAAAGAGTCACCGACCGTTCTCGGCCAGGTCAGCTTAAGCGTTGAAGCTGCGGCCTCAATTGGGGTCCATATCGCAACTGACAGCGAACGACTCCTGCTGTCTGGAAGACGTTCAGCGTCGGTCAGTAAGGCTGAAGAATTGATAAAGGCGGCGAGCGTTAGGCCCGCTATCCCACTTAAGAAGACTTGCCCCGCGGGAAAGCGGTCAGACCTCGATTGAGGGTTTAGCTCGGAGCCAGTGCCGTTTTCCATCAGAATTGGAAGTAAATAAAGGGCGCAACTCCGTCAGGTCCGAACATGTCAATCAAGACAAGGCCGACTCCGAAGGCCAATCCCTGGGTCAATATTGAGCGCCTATTCAACCATCGCTTCAAGTCCTCAGATCTGGAATCTGGAATGAATTGCGCGAGCAACATGGCAGCTAAAACAAGTATCAATAGAGCATTAGACAGATCCGTGGGGCCTGACGCGATGATTATCGCTTTGAGGACTTGTATGGCCGAGGAAAAGGATTCAGCTCTGAAAAAGATCCAGGCGAAACACACAATGTGAAATGTTGCGACCCACCGCAGCGCAGGGTGGATCTGTGATTTCGGCAACAGCCGCTCGACGGCTAGAGCTACCCCGTGGATAGCCCCCCAGATTACGAAATTCCAAGTGCTGCCATGCCACAAGCCACCCAAGATCATGGTGATAAGCAAATTGCGATAGGTATCCACCTTCTTGCCGCGATTGCCTCCCAAGGGGATGTACAGATAATCACGCAGCCAAGACGACAGCGTTATATGCCATCTCTGCCAGAACTCTCTAAGTGAAAGAGCACTGTACGGGCGGTCGAAGTTAGTCGGGAAACGGAATCCGAGAAGCAGAGCTACACCGATAGCTATATCGGTGTAGCCGGAAAAATCTGCATATATCTGGATTGCGTAGCCATAGACACCAAGGAGCACATCTTGGCTGCTATGACCCTCAGGGTTGGCGAACACGTCATCGACGATGGTGCTCGCCACCCAACTGGAAATGACAACCTTCTTGAATAAACCTCGAAGTATCAGTTGGAAAGCCTCTCCCGAGGCCACCTGTCGGGGGTCTGGCCGTTGACTGATTTGCGGCGCCATTTCAGAGGCCCGAACTATCGGCCCCGCTACGAGCTGAGGGAAAAAGGAAAGGTACACAGCGAAATCGAGGATCGGCATAGGTTTGATGAGCTTTCGATGCATATCGATCACGTAACTCATCGCTTGGAAGGTAAAGAAAGAAATCCCTACCGGCAGTGTCAGTTCTAGCAACGGGATTGCGGTACCACTGCCCAAGAGATTGGACAGTTCAACCGCAAAAAAGTCGTAGTACTTAAAAACGCCTAGTAACGCGAGATCTGCGACTATGGCCGTGCGCATCCAATTTTTTGCCAAATCTTTGCTTCCAAGCTGGAGGTGCTTGTCTATCTGGGTTCCCGCCAACCAGTTCGAAGCAATGGCCCATAAGAGAAGAAAAACGAACCGCCAATTCCACCATCCATAAAAGAAGAGACTCGAGCAGAACATCGTGATTTTCCAGATCAATGGGTTTGGGCGCGTCAACCAATTGAGGAGGAATATGGCTACGAAGAACAGGCCGAAGGCCAACGTGGGGAAAAGCATCTGGTTATCAATGGTGAAAGGGCAACGCTAGCGTGCCGGATGAGGCAGGATGGCTTAGTGCGTGATGGTTCATCAAGACTTTTAGTCCAGCCAGAGGCTTGGATCAACGCGGATCCGGACCCGCATACGCGTTCCACGATCGAGAAGTTATCTTCTAACTCCGATCTCATTGCTGCTCACTTCGGCGCCAAGCTTTCGTTCGGCACAGCTGGTCTTAGAGCTGCGCGTGGTGTGGGGCCATCGCGGATGAACCGAGTGTCAGTTCGCGTGGCGGCGCGCGCAATTGGCGGCTATTTACTTGACCGCGGACTGTCCGAAAAGGGAGTCGTCATCGGCTACGACGCTCGACCTGATTCTGATATTTATGCACTTGACTCGGCTCGTCTGCTGACCGCATTAGGCGTTCGATGTTTGTTAATTGATGAGCCCTGCCCAACCCCTGTTGTTGTATGGCATCAAATGGCTCGAATGACTGCAGGAGCAATTGTGGTCACCGCGAGCCACAACCCGTCGAGTGACAGTGGCT
>PAVP01000057.1 GCA_002713975.1 Acidimicrobiaceae bacterium
GAAGGGCTATGGCTACCTCATATGCCCAAGGACTGGGGAGGGATGGGCCTCGGACATGTCGAGTTGGCCATGGTTCAAGCAGAAGCAGCTAAGTCGCATTACGGGCCTTGGGTACTGAACTGTCAGGCGCCAGATGAAGGCAACATGCACACGCTTTTGCACTGGGGCACTGAGGAACAACTTGACAAATATCTGAAACCCCTCTGCGAAGGGCGAGCAACCTCTTGTTTCGCCATGACTGAACCAGACGTCGCCGGTTCTGATCCAACGTTGATTCANACCAGNGGATACCAAGATGGCAATGAGTGGGTGATCAATGGCCATAAATGGTTCATCTCCAACGCACACAGAGCGAACTTCGCGATCTTGGTCGTACGAACCGAAGAGAACCCCGATATTCCTCAGGCAGCAAACTCCGCGTTCATCATCGACTTGCCTCATGTTGGATGGAACGAAGTTCGTGAGATCGAAACAATGCACGGCGGCACGGGACACAGCGAAATCCTCGTCGAAGATTTACGTGTTCATGAAAGTCAGATGTTGGGAGGTCGTGGACAAGGGCACTTACTCGGTCAGTATCGATTGGGGCCGGCTCGTCTAGCTCATTGCATGCGGTGGATAGCACAAGCAGAGACCGCCCTAGACATGATGGTTGATCGCTCCCTGAACCGTTTTGCTCATGGGTCGCTGCTAGCCGAAAAACAAGGTATCCAATGGATGATCGCTGACAGCACGATGGAGCTGTACCAAGCAAAACTTATGGTTTTACACGCTGCCTACAAGATCGACCGAAAGGAAGACTTCAAGGCCGAAGTATCAATGGCAAAGCATTTCGTCGCGAACATGCTTGGACGGATAATCGATCGCTCAATACAAGTTCATGGAGCACTCGGCTACTCGACCGACACACCCTTAGCTCACATGTATCAGCATGCTCGCTGGGCTCGTTTCGCTGATGGAGCGGACGAAGTTCACCAGATGAGAATCGCTCAACGGACAATTGCGGCATGGAATGACGAAGGTTCAACACGCACCGCCACCGGCGATCTCCCAATTTGAGTTCTAGAGAGCTGCGCCGATAGTTGCGGCCGCCGCAGCTGATCCAGAAGAACCCATCGGAGAACCCATCTTTGTCAGGGCTGCTTCGATGGTTCCAAGCGTGCCGAGAATCATCGGTGGGTTGAGGTGACCCATATGACCAATCCTGATCGCTCGATCTGCGAACTCATCTAACCCCACGCCCAATGTAAGACCGGCTTCACTCTCAGCAATACGGCGTAACTCGCTGGCATCTATTTCTCCGGTCAGGACAGTCGTCACAGAATTAGAACGTGATTGCGGGTCAACGACATTGAATGAGAAACCATTTGGAGCCTGCCAGGCATCAACAGCCGCTCGAACGGCGTCCGCCAAAACACGGTGCCGCCTCCAAACATTCTCAAGGCCTTCTTCGAAAAGCATGTCCAAAGATTCGCGCATCGCCCAAAGATGTTGGATAGGAGGAGTTCCGCAATAAATCTTGTAGTGCTGTTCGGGATTGGTTCGCGGTTCCCAGTCGAAGTATCCGGTTCGCAAATCAGCAGTCTTATGGGCAAGCAAAGCTTTCTCGCTTGCGAAAACGAACCCAAGTCCTGGAGGAACCATCAGCCCTTTTTGTGTTGCTGCGACTGTGATGTCAGCACCCCATTCATCGTGCTCATAGGGTTCACAACCAAGAGAAGCAATGCAGTCAACCATTAATAGGGCTGGGTGATTCGCCGCGTCTATCGCTGCGCGGATCGCTTGAATATCATTGCGAACCGACGTTGCTGTGTCGACTTGAACGACCATAACGGCTGCGATCTCTCTCGACAGGTCAGCTTTGAGGCGTTCTTCGAGCGCTTCGGGGCTCACAGGGTATGGGTCCTCCCCGGGCAAGATCTCTGTTTTGACGCCCGATACTGCGGCCATCTCTCCCCACCCAATTGCGAAAGTGCCAGATTCGAGAACAAGTACCTTGTCTCCACGCGACAGCGTGTTGCTAATGGCCATTTCCCACGCCCCATGACCATTAGAAACGCTTATATACACCGGCTGTNCTGTTCGGGCGATTTTTCGTAAATCATCCTGAACGCTGTAGGAAACCTCAACAAGATCTCCCTCATAAATATTTGGCATCGCCCGATGCATNGCTGCCAATACTCGATCTGGGATCACTGACGGTCCGGGTATCGAAACCATAGGACGACCATGACTCAACGACATTTTCTTACCTCAACTACAAGCCAAATGTTCCTCGCGTCTTGGAAGGGTACCTCTAGNGGGGACAACATCTACGAAGAAGGTCGTGTTCACGCCAGNGCTCTGTGGGTCNTAGTGTGTGGTTACNACCGCGGATATGGATCAGGGGGATGCGGTGACTGACGCTCTACTTCATGGTTTCAGTTTGCCTAGCAAAGCTGAGGCAGACTTCATCAACATTGTCAGCGCGAAAGATTGCACCTTGGTAGACGACCAGGGGAAGCAATACATCGACGCTATGGCGAGCTTATGGCTGTGCCAGATTGGTCACGGAAACGCGAAGGTGATTAACGCAATCAAAGATCAATTAGATCATCTGCAGACATATAACACCTTTGACCCGTTCACNAACCCAACGGCNGCTGAGGCTGCNGAGGCGATACGCAGAGTCAGCCCTCACCCGAACGGAAGAGTTTTTCTAGGTTGTTCNGGTTCNGAAGCTGTAGACACGGCTTTGAAACTCTCNCGTATGTTCCATCAACGACGNGGTGACGCCGATCGGCAAATCATNGTCAGGAGAACNGCGGGGTACCACGGGGTAAACGTNGGNGGAACAAGCGTCCAAGGAATCGAACCTAATCGTGTTGGCTGGGGTGACTTGTTGCCTCACGTAATTGAGATTCCCAANGATGACATTGAGGAGGCCGCAAGCCTGTTCGCGCAACATGGTTCACGGATCGCTGCTGTCATTTGCGAACCTGTNCAAGGNGCNGGTGGGGTGATAACACCNCCTGATGGTTANCTCCCTGGGCTGCGCCGNCTATGTGANCAACANGGCTCCTTACTNATTTTCGANGAAGTCATTTGTGGATTCGGAAGAACNGGACAGTGGTTCGCCAGCCAAACGTTTGACGTCACCCCAGATATGTTGACGTTTGCAAAGGGCGTTACATCTGGCTACTTACCTCTCTCAGGGGTCATTGTTTCCGAGGAACTTAACGAGGAGATGATTAGCGACGAGACNGCAAAACTGATGCATGGCTACACCTATTCGGGNCACCCCACAGCCGCTGCAGCNGCCATCGCAAACCTCGAAGTAATTGAATCCGAGGGTCTCGTAGCTGAAGCCCAACGCATNGGCAGGCAAATGGAAGCCGGCTTCAATGCCCTTCTTGGTGACGACATCATCAAAAGCTTCCGCGGCATCGGCGCAATCTGGGCCTGCGAAATCGGTGAAGACGCCATACCGGCAAGAGACGCAATGATCGCCGGTGGAATCGTGTGCCGGGGAATCGGCCAAGCACTTGCGTTCTGTCCGCCACTGATCATCACCGATGACGAGATAGGAACAATCTTTGACACCCTCAGCGATGTCCTAAAACAAGGTTGACTTCTGTAATCCTTTTGAAAACCGGAGATTAACGAGCTTCGTCCGCGATGCGTTCATGATGATGAATTACCTCATCGATCACGAAGCGCAAGAATTTTTCTGAAAATTCGGGGTCAAGTCCTGCCTCTTCGGCAAGTTTTCGCAGCCGCTTAATCTGTTCTTGTTCGCGCTCAGGATCAGCCGGGGGCATTCCCACCTCTGCCTTGTGGCTTCCCACTGCCTTGGTTATACGAAATCGCTCAGCCAACATGTGGATAAGAGCGGCATCGATATTGTCGATACTTTGGCGAAACTGAGAAAGTTGGTTATCGCTCATCCCCTGAATTTCTAGTCGCTAGGAAACTATTTGGCATTGGTTTAATCAAGATCCCCCTTCCAGTAGCGAAGAAGGCGGACCTGGTGCTAGGCCATAGCGGTGACTGAAACCACGATCCGAATCGCCACAGCAGAGGATGCGGACACCATCGTTCGCTTCATTCAGGCGTTGGCAGAGTATGAGCGAGAACCCGATGCCGTTGAAGCAACGCCTGACTCCATAGCCCGGCAGTTATCGTCGCAACCTCCGCCATTTGAATGTCTGCTAGCCGAAGTCGGTAATGAAGTTCGCGGTTTCGCTCTCTTCTTTCACAACTATTCAACTTGGCGAGGAAAGCAAGGCATTTATCTCGAAGATCTGTTCGTTCCTGACGAACATAGGGGCAGCGGTATCGGAAAGTTACTGCTCGCAACGTTGGCTCGTATCGCAGTAGAACGCGACTGTCCTCGCCTCGAATGGCAGGTCCTAGATTGGAATCAACCGTCAATCGACTTCTACGAAGCCTTGGGGACCAAGGTGATGCGCGATTGGCTTCCTTGCAGACTGGAAAACCAAGAGCTCAGCGAACTAGCCGCTCAAGGAACTACGGTCGCGAACCATAATGAGTGATGAATACAACCTAAGAGGAAAAGTAGCGGTCGTTGGAGTTGGAGAAACCACCTATTACAAACATGGTCAATCCGGCGACCCAGAATTCGTTCTTGTTCTAAAAGCGATCCTCGCTGCATGTGAAGACGCGGGCATCAGCCCGAAGGAAATTGACGGATTTTGTTCTTACTCCAACGACCGAAATGATCCTCCACGTCTAGCTAATGCGCTTGGGATCCCTGAACTTCGTTATTCGAACATGCAATGGACGAGCGGAGGCGGTGGCGCGGCGGCAGCTGTACAAAATGCAGCCGGTGCTATTGTCGCCGGGTCCGCAGAGGTGGTTGTTGCCTACCGCGGCTTGGCGCAAGGTCAATTCGGACGTTTCGGCCGCAGCGGCGGCTCTCGGCCAGTAAGCGGCCCTGCCGCGTACACCCTGCCGTATGGAATGATGAGCGCCGCGCAAATGTACGCAATGCGAACTACCCGATTCATGCACGAACATGGAGTTGGGAGAAGTTCCATGCGGGCAATCGCTATGGCCTGTTACCACCACGCGCAAAATAATCCGCGAGCGGTGATGCATGGTCGGACCTTAGACGAGGAGACTTACGATTCTTCGCGTTGGATTACCGAACCATATCGACTCTTCGACTGCTGCCTCGAAAATGATGGGGCGGCGGCAATCATTGTCACGAGGACCGACCGCGCAAAGGACTTGGCCAAAACTCCTGCTCTGGTCCTAGCTGCTCAACAAAGTGGAGGCCACCGGTCGGGAGCTACGGCAGAAAACGCTACGGATTACGTCACCTCAAGCTTCAAACCCGCTGTGAAATACCTCTACCAACAAGCTGGCATCACTGCGGACGACATTGATGTAGTGCAAAGCTACGAGAACTTCACAGGCGGCGTCGTAATGAGCTTGATCGAACATGGACTATGCACATATGAGAACGCTGATGAAGTACTGACCTTCGACAACTTGCGAGCAGATGGAGGTGCTCTACCGCTCAATACCAGTGGCGGAAACCTCGCTGAGTGTTATATGCATGGGCTTGGATTGCAGGTGGAAGCTGTGCGCCAGGTGCGGGGCGAGTCTTCTAATCAAGTGCCTGATGCAAAGGTCGCCCTAGCAAATGCCGGACCAATGGTTGCGGTCGCTTCGACAGCTATTTACGGGACTGAGGAGACTCTGGGATGAGCCGATCGACTACTGAACCGCACCTTCCGGGGTTGCGACAGCCTGCGGCATCGAACGATGGTCTCGACGCGCCCTTCTGGGAAGGCGCTCAAGCCCACGAACTCCGAGTTCAACAATGCCTTGACTGTGGTGTCCACCAGTGGGGCCCAGAGTGGATGTGTCATCAATGCAACTCGATGGAAATTGGCTGGGTAACGGTTGATCCCGTCGGCCAGATTTACAGCTGGCAACGCCCACACCATCCGGTGCATCGCGCCTTGTCTGATCGCGGTCCCTACATAATCGTTTTGGTTGAGTTACCACATGCCAGCAACATACGTATGGTTGGGAACCTGCTCGGCGACCCTATGCAAGATGTTGAGATAGGTACACCCGTTTCGGTTGTCTTTGAAGATCGGGAGGGTGACCCGGATTTCACTCTCGTCCAATGGGAAGTTTCGCCAGTTAACTGACATCAGATGCAGACCCAACTCCCAAGGCAGGGTTGTCCAAAACTATGAGGCGGCTGGCCCAAGCCAGCCGCCTCATAATCTCTTACCTTTTGAACTCCAGCGGAGTATCAACCAGTTATGGCATCCAANGTTTCTTCGCTCGGCGCGAAATAGAAAGAGCCTGAAGCTGGATTCGAATAATCGGTCATCGCATCGCGCACACCGTTAGCGTCGTCTAAGCCATACATTCTGCGCATCCGCTCTCGCAGCGGTGCCTGATCTTTGCAGAACGCCATGAAATACAGTCCCACAGTTCCATCGTGGAAGGCATAGGGCGTGGAGCGTCGCGCGATTTCATTTCGCTTCGGGGAACCTTCGTTGCCATGATTTCCATCTTCACGAAGTTCAACNTGGCTGAGGTGGCTGTACGCCTCCTGAGTATCGGTCTTTTCGATACCNGGGAANTTTTTNCGTCCAAAGTTCTTTTCTTGCTGGTCATCGGACAAGGCATTCCATGCGTCGAGGTCATGAACCCAACGTTGAGCAATGATGTGACTNCCACCTGCTCCTGGNTCCCCGTCAGCAACAACTGCAACAGCNGGTTGGTCTTCNTCNGCTGGGTTGCCGGTTCCGTCCTTAAATCCAGTCATGTCGAGTGANTCACCGTANATNAACGTGGGTGTTTCGCGTGCAACAGCCATNTGNCCTTCNAGCGCGGTACGTGCGTCGTACTGAGCTTTCCAAATNTTGTCTTTGTCGTCNTGATTAAGCCACAAAAGCAATTCTTCTTGAGTGCCTTTGGCCTGGCGACCTGATCCGTCATCGGATTCAATTGTTACGTACGCCTGAAAATCGTCAGGGACGTCGTCGGTTAGGTCAGGCAAAAGCCCGGGACCGAATCCGAGNGTCAGATTTATGTCATCGGAAGCGCATGCGGCTCGAAGATCTGCGATCGCTGATTTGATCGCGCCTAAGTCCGCTCCTTCTGTGCGGCTGAGATGCACATACCACTGGTTTTGNCCCATTCCATTAAAAATGGCTCGTTGAGGNGTTGCCATCTTCACTCCTTCGTGCTGTTGAGCGTTGTACTGGATCGTAGGATACTTTCTCTATCCCCGTCATCCCTCAACAAACAAATCTTTCCTGAANCTTTTGTCTGACTATGAGAGGATTGTGCATGGCCGCTTANANCACTGAACTTCCTATTCGGGCTGACCTNGATGAGGCGCACGCTGAGATAGCCGCGCGGTGGGCTACCACTGGAAGTTGGTGGTCNGGGGTTGANCGGNTAGCGATCGTTGAAGAGGTTCGCAGGGCAAGAGATTCCGCGGAACTTCCTCCTTGGGAATCACCTAGCCAAATAGAAGGACTGGTTTCTNANGATCATGTGTTACCCGANGCCGCCGTNGANGCGATTTGGCGNATTACGAGCCACCCNGGAACTCTTACAGCTGAGTGGCACGCCTCCATTTTGGGACGCGGTGTCCANCCTGAGGCCTATGTAGAACTCGTGGCNGTAGTGGCCCAAGCAAACGCTGTTGACCGGTTTGCTGANGCNCTGAATTTNGACCGCGTTGAACTCCCTNCGCCCTCTGCTTCTGAGCCACCGAAAATCAGTGAAGCNGCNTTGCAAGTCACCTCTCATTGGGTNCCNACCGCAAAAATCAAAGGNCCNAATGTTTTGAAAGCNCTNAGCGCNGTNCCATTCGAAAACGAATCNTTAAGTCTCTTNTCCTCAGCACANTACNTGCNNTTCGGCGATCTACTTTCAGATCTTGTCTCAAAACAAAACTCACTCANTCGAATGCAAGTTGAAGTGTTGGCCGCGCGNACATCGAAACTCAANGAGTGTTTTTACTGAACTACNAGTCACGCGTTTCTGCTCGGTCTGAGTGGAATGAGTCAAGATNCTCAAGTCAGTTTCGAAGCCGTGGGNGACTCAGAATCTGGTGATGGCGGNGTTGAACATGGGGCCTTGTTNTCTCGTTTGTGTGAAGCCATGTTCGAAGAAGACGACNACCAACTGGCNTCCGTNAAGGACGNTGTGATNGAGATCGCGGGAGCAGATGTTTTNATCGATGCAGTCGCGGTTTCGGCGAANTTCTACATGATGACGCGCATCGCCGACGGCACCGGCACCCCATTGGATGCTGGCACAGTGGAGCCATCCGCTGAAATTCGCGAACTCGTGGGTGTTAACACGTTCACTTCTCGCCGCGAAGCTCAGGTGAAAACTGATTATCGAACCTGACTCTGATCGTCAGTGCCAAACCAATTAACGCTAGTAAACCTGACATCCCTATAACAGCAGCGAAGCTGGGGACAAAAACTTCCGGGAGCGTGACATCTTCGATGTTTAGATTCTTTGACCGTCGATCGCGGAAACCAACAAACGCTGTGTTCCATACGGCAAGGCCGGCAACGAGACCCGCTGTTCGAACCATTTGCGTCATACCGCCTGCGACGCCCTGTTGTGAGCGGGGTATTGAGGCCATGACGAAGCTCATATTGGGGACCTGAAAACTTCCAAGGCCCACTCCAGCCAAAACCAGTACACCAACAAGCAAGACCAGTGGGCTGTTTGCGTCAGTTCTGCTGAACAGCAATAGGCCAAGGCCCTGACAAGCAAGTCCGAATCGGGTCAGANTCAACAGACCGAAACGTTCAATCATCCGNCCCGCAGCCCACGCCGACAACGCGGTACTCGTTGGCGCGATTCCGAGGATAAGCCCACCCGAGATTGGTCCATGTCCTCTTACATCTACAAGCAGGTACGGGCCAAGAAACCAAATGCTGAAGATCGAAGCGTTGGCGATNGCATTCAACAAATTTGCTCNNCCGAAGCCNGGNCNTCGNAANAGCGATAGATCTACCAATGGGAGCGTCGCCCTATTCTCGACGAAGCAAAACACAATCAGCATCGCTAACGCTAAGGACCCCAAGATCAGTGTCCGTGGTGTTATCCAACCCCATGTCAAACCGCGACTAGCGACGAAGAGCGTCAAGCCCAAGCCGATAGCGAACGTCGCGGCTCCAACAAGGTCGAGGGGTTGCCGACCTCTACCTTGTGTCTGTTTGTGTAGCCCTGCAATCAAAGCGGTTGCCAGAAGCACAGCCATGTAAGGGACCCGAAAAAAGTAGACACACGGCCAGTCCCATTTTTGGAGCAACAACCCCCCCAATGGCGCCCCTATCGCCAAGCCACTGGCGCTAAGCATCGAATAAATGCCTAAGGCTCGAGGTTGACGTTCCTCGGACACCGAGAGCGTTACTAGGGCTGGGGCGGTTCCTAAGATGAGCGCCATTGCTGCGCCCTGGCTGACTCGGGCTAGGAGAAACAATGCGAACGAAGGAGCAAGGCCGCAAGCTGCGAACGCAGCTCCTTGGGCGACTATCCCAACAACCATTATTCGACCGTGGCCGTACCTGTCGCCNAATCGCCCGGCAGGGAGCAATAGAACTGAGTAGGTCAGTACGAAGCTAACGACGACCCATTGGATCTGAGAAACATCAATGTCAAAGGCTGCAGTTATAGCTGGAAACGCGATGTTGACCGATGTGTCAAGGCCACTGAGTAACCCACCCAAGCAGGCGACTATGAAGGGGCCACGAGTCTTCACTAACTCAGCTCTCGGCTGCCGCCTTCATACCCTGAAGGGTTGCGGTAATGCTCTCTCTCGCATTGGCAGCTCGGAATTGCACTTCTTCATCACCATGTTCAATCATCAAAGGAGANAGATTCATCAGTGCCCATGACTCAGTCAATGTGGTACCGGAATCGTTAGGTTCTAGGTCATAGCGCCAGTGAATGAGGTTCATTGCGCTCCCACCTGTGACAAAGGCAAAGGTCTCATTCTCTTTGCGGTCGATAATCTCAACGAGCGCCTTCCATTCATCCTCACCGCGGCGATTAATGCCAACGAATTCGTCACCCACTGCGCCGGTGCCCGGAATTCCTTCCTCATTTTTTCGCCAGTAACCCCCGGTGTTTTCTGAACTCCACTCGCCGTATCGTTCCATATCTGTGACTAACGACCAGACTGTCTCTGCGGATGCGTTTATTTCGATTGATTCGCTGTGGCTCATGATGGGTTCACTCATGTTGGAGAGTCTGACAGGCCAAAGCCCTATCCGCTAACAAGACTTCATACAAACTCGGCCAAGAATTCGAGTAGGAGTTGGTTCGTTTCTTCCACTGCTTCAAGCTGCACCCAATGTCCAGGCCCTTCGATGACGTGCACCGAACGTAAATCTTCGAACAGTTCAGATCCTGTCCTGCCGCCAGTCATCCGCCGCACCGGGTCTTCGGATCCGGTAATAAAAATCGAAGGCTGAGTGATCTTTCGTCCGTCGAGTTCAGCTGTGTCACTGAGGAAGTGGGGGATATTTCGGTACCAATTCAGACCACCACGAAAACCTGACGTCGCATAGGCATCCACGTAATAGTCAAGATCTTCGTCTGTCATCCAGTCCGGAAGNTCTGCTGGAGGCGCGGGAGCTGCTTCAAGCATTGTTTTCTTTCCCTGCTGATCCACAGACGGACCAGAGTCACCTGAGGCTGACATATGCACAGTAAACAGTGACTTGCGAATATCCTCCTCGAAATGTGCTTCGGCGCCTCCTACGTTTTCGCAGAAAAANGCCCAATAAAAGAAGTTGTCTCCCCAAAACTCCTGAGTGCACCAAGCTGGGTCTAAGTTCCGTCCGTAGGGCACCGACATACCGACNACGGCGCGGACACGTTCGGGATACAGCAGCGCCACGTTCCAGCCCACAAGCGCTCCCCAGTCATGGATCATCAGCGCGTATTCGTCATATCCAAGTGCCGTTGCTAGGCCGTCAATATCTGCCGCCAAGTCACGAATGCGATAGTCGCCAATGTTGGGCGGGCAATCGCTATACCCGTAACCGCGTTGGTCGGGTACACATACTTTCCATCCTTGAGCAATAAGNGGATCGATTTGGTGGCGCCACAAGTACCAACATTGCGGCCAGCCATGCATCAAAATAATGAGAGGCCCCTCCCCTTCCACAACGCAACGCAGCCTTACTCCGTTGGTTTCAAGTACCTCAAAATGCCTATCCGCTAATCCCACGGGACTCTCTTTCCTCGTCAGGCACAAGCTTCGCACAACTACTCTGCTGCAATGACCTATGAATCGATCCTCTACGAAGTTGACCAAGGTGTTGGCCTTCTAACGTTGAACCGGCCGGAACGTCTCAATGCCTGGAACACCAAAATGGCTGCCGAGATTGGTTCGGTGCTCTCCGACGCAGAAACAGACGACCAGGTCCGCGCCGTGGTCATCACAGGTTCTGGACGAGCATTCTGTGCCGGACAAGACCTTTCCGAAGGTGAGGAGACCTTTGCCGACAAACCTGACGCAAACCCCCATGAGCAAGGCACCCCAACGACGATGCCTTGGGACGTATCAAAACCCGTTGTTGCTGCAATAAACGGCCACGCAGTCGGTGTCGGTCTTACTTTCCCACTTACATGTGATGTGCGGTTCGTAGCCCAAGACGCAAAACTCCAGTTCGCATTTGTGAGGAGAGGCATCGCCCCGGAATTGGGTTCAACCAAATTGTTGACTCGAATGGTTGGTTTACAGGTTGCTAGCGACCTCTTGATGTCCGGCCGATTCTTTTCTGGCACAGAAGCTGAACAAATTGGCTTGGCAGCACAAGCCCTTCCAACTGATCAGGTGTTGGAAACAGCTCTGAACTGGGCGCGCGATGTTGCTGCTAATACGGCCCCGGTGTCGGTGGCTGTTACCAAAAAAATGATGTGGGAAAACCTACGTCCAGAAATCGACGAGACGTTCCGTAAAGAACTACGTCTCATCCCTTGGCTCGGCAGCCAACCAGATGCGGCCGAAGGCGTGATGCACTTTATTGAAAAGCGGCANCCNTCATGGTCNGGAAGCGTGCTTCAAGACATGCCCGACTTGGAGTCCTAGNGAACTGATCTGTGCCGCANTCAGCAGTCAGATCANCACGAGAACGGTTACNAGGACAACCGCCACACCAGCCAACGCTCCGCCAAGACCGATGAACACGGCGATCATCGCTGGAACCAGAGAATTGTCGTCTTCCACGGAATCTCCTCAGCCCTACTGAACGAATCCACACCATAGCCGATCTCTGATCTGAGTCCATTCGCGATACATGGACCTGCCTTCTTGTGGAATTATTCGGTTCAGCGATCCAACTCGAAGGGGAGTCTGAAAGTGGATTTTGACTACAACGAAAAGACACTTGAGCATAAAGAAAAGCTCGAAGCGTTCATGCAGGAGCACGTGTACCCAGCAGAAGCCGAACATCACGCGTTCATTGAAGATCCCGCCAACATGTGGCAACAACCCCCAGTCGTTGAAGATTTGAAAAGCAAAGCTCAAGATGCCGGCATTTGGAACTGGTTCTTGCCTGCTGAGTACAGCGAATGGAGCCCGGGTTTCACGAATCTAGAGTTCGCCCCACTCGCGGAAGTCATGGGTCGGGTCCCATGGTCGTTTGAGGTATTCAACTGTTCAGCCCCCGATCGAGGGAACATGGAGGTACTCGCGAAATATGGGACCCCGGAGCAGCAGGATCAGTGGCTAAGGCCTTTGATGGAAGGGCGGATCCGGTCCACCTACGGCATGACCGAACCTCAGGTCGCCTCTTCCGACGCTACGAACATGGAGCTGCAGATAGATCGTGACGGTGATAACTACGTCCTCAACGGTCGGAAGTGGTGGAGCAGCAACATCTACCACCCGCTCTGCGAATTCGTTATCACGATGGGTGTTTCAAACCCAGACAACCCTCGACATCAGCGACACTCCATGGTCATAGTCCCTAAGGACACTCCCGGGCTCGAAATCGTTCGCCCATTNTCGGTGTTCGGTAACTTCCATTCCCCAGCAGGNCACGGCGAACTCGCGTANCACGACGTNCGCGTACCNGTNGACAACATCATCNTGGGCGAAGGNAGAGGCTTTGAAATTGCTCAGGGTCGNCTAGGGCCNGGACGTTTCCAATANGCGATGACCAATGTNGGNATGGCNCAAAGAATGCTNGATCTGATGTGCACCCGAGCTGAGCAACGCGAAGCTTTCGGNAGCAAACTCAGAGACTTCTCTTCNGTTCGNCAAGACATCGCTCGNGCACGTTGCGCTATTGAACAAGCTCGACTGTTNGTNCTTAAGGCNGCCGCAGAAATGGACAGATCNGGAGCTAAGGGCGCCCGTGATTACATNTCNATGGTGAAAATCGTNGGACCGAAACTCGCNCATGACGTNGCTGAACGNGCCATGCAGATCTTCGGCGGTAAGGGAGTCAGCGGCGACACACCCATCGCCGAAATGTACGTCATGGGACGACTAATGCGGATCGCCGATGGACCAGACGAGGTTCACATGAACCAGCTAGCCAAATTGACCATGGCCCAGGCAGAGATAGCCCGCCAAAACGGTCAAGGCGGTGTCGACTGGTACGGCGACTGAGCCACAAAGGACACGATGACAGAATTCATAATTGACGGCGCGACCACCGCTTCCTCGGCTGACGGGTGCGCGTCTGAAGCAGTGACGTTTGAACAAATGGGACTGGACGCTGCCTGGACTTTTGAGGCCTCTCACGATCCTTTTCTGCCACTGGCGCTCGCTGCTCAACAAACAGACAACATTCAACTTGGCACAGCTATAGCCGTCGCTTTTGCTCGTAATCCCATGACGTGTGCTGTAACGGCGTGGGACTTGCAGCGCCTATCAAACGGCCGCTTCATCTTGGGACTGGGAACTCAGATAAAGCCACATATCACGAAGCGCTACAGCGAAAGCTGGTCGCAGCCCGCCGCGAGAATGAAAGAATATATTGCTGCCCTGCACGCTATTTGGGACAACTTTCAGACAGGCGAAAAGCTCGACTTTCGCGGCGAGTTTTATACCCACACCCTGATGACTCCGTTCTTCAGTCCAGGTCCACTCGACGTAGATCGGCCTCAGATTTATGTGGCTGGGGTTGGTCCGAAGATGGTCGAGACAATCGGCGAATCGGCGGACGGATTTTTCGTTCATCCGTTCCACACACCTGACCATATGGAAGCGGAAACCCTTCCCGTGTTACGAAACGCTGCCGAATCAGCGGGTCGCACAGCCACGGACGTGACGGTGGCGTGTCTCACGATTGTTGCTATGGGCCGCGACGACGCAGAAGTGCAAGATGCGCGTAGCAAAGCGGCAGCACAACTGGCCTTTTATGGTTCAACTCCTGCTTATGCCGGTGTTTTAGATTTCCACGGTTACGAGAATCTGCAACCCGAACTGAATCAGCTCTCAAAGCAGGGCGACTGGAAAAAAATGACAAGCAGGATCGATGATGAACTCGTTGATCTGCTTTGTGTCTCGGGGACTCCTCAACAAGTCGGGGCCAAACTCAAAGAGCGAAACCAGTTCGCTGACCGGTCCACCATGATGTTCTATGGAGCACCACCAGACCCGGACGCCATTGCTGACACCGTTAAAGCAGCTCGCAGCTAACTCAAACCCGCCGCTGACGCGAATGTCCGCATTTCTCGTTCTATGTCACCCATCGGTTGATAAGCGATCTCTGTTATCCCCTGTGACTCGAGTTCATCTATACGATCTTTGACCTCGGCTTCGGGCAGAGTGAACGGTGAAAGGAACATCGAATCGCCGACAACGACTTCACGGTCGATGTCGTTGAGATGTGTCAAGTGTCCTGAATGGACATGAAGGTGACGTTCATCTTCAGGGACTTGTTCGACCAGTTCTCTGAATTGTTGCGCGTTGGGCAGTGTTTCTAAACGTTGGTCGTTCTGTTCTAAGAACGCGTGGTACGCAACGCTCACCCATGGTCCCGCTGTTTCGATCACGCGCGGGGAGTCAACCGTTTCATCTCCACTCATAACTGCTCCGCTTGTCAACAAAATCACGTCATCAAGTTTTTCGTAGTTGGCATCGGGACGAGGTCGCGAAGTGAAAACACCACACCCTATTTCAGCTGCAGTATTCAGTCCTCTGGGACCGTTAACACCCAGAATCCATGGCACTTCAATCGGTCGATCTGGTGCCTGGCTATCCCAGTGCAGCATTGCAGCCGACTTGCCATCAACAATGATCGTCTCGCCTCTCAATAGGGCTCGTACTTGTTCAATCATTTCTGGGAATTCGGCCCATTTGAGAGGTTTTTGGCCCATTGCACGTCGCCCGGTGAACCCGGTTCCGGCGCCGATGATCACACGCTCCTCACCCACTAAATCGACAAGAGTCGCTATGGCAGACGCGGTCACCATTGGATGACGGAGAGACGGGATCAGAACTCCTGGACCGAGTTTGATTCGGTCGGTGCGTTTCGCCGCTAATGCCAGAATCATCCATACGTCTAACTGAAGGGCTGGAGTGTCGTACACCCAGGCCGTTTCGTAACCAAGTTGTTCAGCAAGCTCAATATGGGCTGGAGTTTCGGGAATGGGTGG
>PAVP01000058.1 GCA_002713975.1 Acidimicrobiaceae bacterium
GTCACTGGTAGCTTGGGGCATTCTCGGGGCTATAGCTCAGTTGGTAGAGCACTTCCATGGCATGGAAGGGGTCAGGGGTTCAATTCCCCTTAGCTCCACGATCATCTTCACCTGAAGTAGTGATTCGGCAGAACAAGACGTTGGTCCGTCGCTTCCAGTTAAACGGAGACTGTCTCACTCTTGAGTCTTCGTATTTCAGCTAGGCCGCAACGTTCGGCGACCTTAATGAGCCACCACGCGGCATCGAAGTCGAGGCGTTTTGCGCCAAACCTCGCTGATGTTGGGAGGCCGTGGTGATTGTTGTGGTAACCCTCGCCTGATGTGATGGCAGCTAACCAATGCAAATTTGTTGCGCTATTGGCGTAAGGGCGGCGACCAAAAGTGTGACCCACCGCATTGATTGCTCCCGACAATAAAACATAGATAACAACATGAAATCCAAAGGCCAGAGGGCCTTGCCACCACCCCAGCCATAACGAAAGTAGAACCGTCGAGATAAGCAACCCGAGAGGCCCGCGGTCGAACATCAACCTGTCCCACTTGTCGGGGGCTAGGTCGCGGCCCCACTTTTCAACGGTCACCGGGTCATTGGCGACACGCCGGTACAACCAAAAATTCGTTAGTTGCACCCTCACCCATCCAAGCTGTGCTGGGGAATGGGGATCGGCTTCTTCATCAGTGAAAGCATGGTGTTTACGGTGAACCGCAGCCCATTCGCGTGCCTTTACTCCAGTGGTGAGCCAAAGGAAGAAGCGCAGAAAAAGAGCAAGCCCGGGCCGAAACTGCACTGCCTTATGTGCGAGCGACCGATGCAAGTACGCGGAAGTAGTAAGGGTGGAGACCTGTGTTACGGCGAAGCCGACGAGCAGAGGTGTAATGATTTGCACGGCAATCAGAACTAAAACTAGCCCAAGAATCGCCCACCGATGGCATTGCATTCATATGGCCTACCGACGGCGAATTCTGAAAGACTAACTATGTGAACCAAGATTCTGAAGTAACGGTCGACTACATCGACCAGATCGCTGTGGTCCGACTAAATCGCCCCGAACACCTCAACGCCTGGAATAACAAAATCTCTTCAGGTCTGGATGCTTCGCTGCGACAGGTTTCAGACAACTCGAATGTACGTGCTGTGATTATCACCGGTAACGGCCGGGCTTTTTGTGCTGGCGCGGATCTCTCAGGAGGTGGCGACACCTTCACCTCAGGCAGAGACCGTGATCAGGATGATACGAGTGAGGCTAGAACCCCTCAGTTTCTGCCACACCAGGTCACCAAACCAGTGATCGCGGCCATCAATGGGCCAGCCGTGGGTGTGGGCGCCACCTACCCGTTGATGTGTGATATCCGAATTGCTTGCGAAAGTGCTCGGATCGGTTTCGTCTTTAACCGTATTGGGATGCTGCCTGAACTTGGCTCTCACTCTCTGCTTCCAAGAATGGTGGGGTTTTCGAATGCAGCACAACTATTGATGGGCGGAGAAATTATCGACGCCCAGACTGCTCTTTCCATGGGTCTAGTTTCTGCAGTTCACCCAGATGATCAGCTCCTCGATCAAGCAATTGAACTTGCAACTCAACTTTGCGCAGCTGCTCCTGTTTCAGTGGCGGCGACCAAGCAGTTACTTTGGAGAGGTCTGTCTCTCAGTTGGGAAGAGATGCATCGAATGGAAACGCCTGTATTTGATTGGGTTGCTCAGCAACCCGATTCGGTTGAAGGTGTTACGGCCTTTTTAGAGAAACGCCCTCCGAACTGGGCGATGGATCCATCGGAGGATTTACCGAAGGAGTTATTTGATTGATATGGCAGGATTCGACCACTTCGCGCTCGCATGTCAAGACCTCACCGAAGGAGTTGATTTTGTGGAGTCGTTGACAGGGGTCCGGGCAGCTCCGGGCGGACCTCATCCAGGTGTGGGAACACACAACGCTTTGCTTTCACTAGGGACTGATGTCTATCTGGAAATCATCGCCATCGACCCCGATCAACCTGCACCAGATGGGCCTCGACCGTTCGGAATAGATGATCATGCTGGTCCTCGTTTAGCTGCGTTCGCTATTCACCCGGACCCAGGTGAATCCATTGAGTCTGTTGCTGAGACCATTAAGAATCATGGAACTGACCCCGGCCCGGTGTCGTCGATGAGTCGACGTAAACCTGATGGTGAGGAAATAAGTTGGCGGCTAACCCGCTCAAATAGGATCGGTCTTGTTCCTTTCGTCATTGATTGGGGCGACACTCCAAATCCGGCGACGGTGACGCCAACCGGGTGCTCACTGGTGTCGGTGGAGGGCTCTGATCCTCACGTATCTGAGATTTCGGACCTGCACCAAGCACTGGGTCTTATTACTACTGTCGCTGAAGGTCCGGCTTCCCTCAGAGTCATTTTGGACAGCCCTAATGGGCAGGTTTCGCTGCCTTAAGTGATTGAATCGCCGGTGTCTGATGCGGCGTTAATCCATGGGTGAAGGCTGGTCGGTCGTGTGGCGATCATCGCGATGGAGTTCCGCTGTTTCGGCAGGACCGAGGTGAGGATTCGTAGAAACAATTCGGCGGGTCTCAGAAGAATTTTTCGGATCTGCCATCCACGTAGCTCCGCTGTTTCGTATGGCATGTTCAAGCCGTGATGGAAGTGGAACCCGTGGTCGCCGGTAGGGTCACAGGATCGAATAGTTTTCTTGAATTCCCGTTCGGTCCATCGGTAGACGTAATTAGGGATGGGCCCGTTTTCGAGACCTCCTGAACGACCACCTTGTGCGGCCACGGCCTCAAGTTCGTACTTCGAACTGAAACCGAAACGCACCGCTGCTCTCATCAACAGTGAGTCTCGGGCTTCGATTGCAATTACGCCGTTGATGCAAACTCTGTACATTTCGGTCAGCGCGCGGTGCGGTGATGTGCAGTGGTGCAAGCCATCGACGACGATCACCCACCGAAATGATTTGTTTTGGTAGCTGAGATTTTGGGCATCCTCATGGGCCCACTGATATGGCTCCAAATGTGACGAAGCTTCAACCGAATCGAGGTTCGTTATGGTGACGTTATCGAAGCCAAATTTCTTCAATAAGTCTCGTTCTGCTCTCCCGCCCGCAACAACGAGCAGATCATCGGAGAGTTTCAGTTGTCCTTGTTGGAGTGTCTCCTCAAAGACCTCGTGGACAAAGCGGCTACGCACTTCAAAGACGCTACACGCAGCAGTTTATCTCGCCTAGGGGTACACATATAAAGCGGCCTCAAGGGTTACTCTCAGCAATTGGAAACCCATTCGTATTGAGAGATCTTTTGCATTCCTATCCAGTCCGCCTTATCACCCCTGTATGCATCCTGGCGTTAGCGATCACCGCGTGCAGTGGCGCTGGGACCAGTCTCCTATCACGTTCGCCGACTTCGTCTACGACGACAGCACTAGCTGTGCCTACCACCACAACCCTTCCGCCTCCTACGACAACCACATCCCCACCCGTAGCGACGACAACTGAGGCCCCACCGGTTCCAGTTGCCCAGTTCACCGGCGAAGAGCTATCGGACCCTATTTCACGCCCGGCGTTCTTGGTGAAAATCGATAACCATCAACAAGCGCGACCGCAATGGGGCATCAACCAAGCAGATGTGGTTTTCGAAGAATTAGTTGAGGGAAATATCACCCGGTTCGCGGCCATATTCCATAGTCGCAATGTGACCGATATCGGACCAGTACGCTCAGCAAGAACTGGTGATTTCGATCTCCTTTCAAATCTCAATACACCACTATTTGGCAACTCAGGTGGAAACCCCACAGTCATGCGACTCCTGAACGAAGTTGACATGGTGCTGGTAGGAGACACCAACGTGGGGCGAGCGGCATATAGACGCAACGATGAACGTAAAGCACCCCACAACCTGTTGACNGGCACCGGCGAGNTTTACGCAGCAGCCGATGGGCGCGGTGGAACGCCGCCACAAATGTTCTCCTATCGAGAGGCCGACGAAAGCTTGCCGTCATCGGCTCTACCGACAGATGCCGTAGAGATTGATTATGGCGGCTACCAGGTTGGGTATCGCTGGGATGATGTTTTTCAAGGATGGGTTCGAACGCAGCAAGGCACTGACCACGTGGACTACAACGGGGTACAGGTCGCCCCTGAAAACGTCATCGTCCAATTCGTNNAATACGGNCAAAGCGTCGCCTACGCCGGGTCACCCGAGGTNAANGTACTNGGGCGCGGCGAAGCATGGGTTCTTACCGACGGTCATCGCATCGAAGCCACCTGGAACCGGCCGACTTCCCGCGATATAACCGAATTTCGGGATGTGGACGGCGCGACGATCAAGTTAACGCCTGGCCGTACCTGGATCGCGTTACCGCGTTCTGGTACCGCCTCTATCCCTGAGCCTGATCAGGAATAGATGTCGATCAATTCTGCGTATCGTCTTTTGGATAGATCTCACGCCAATCAAGTTGGTCGTCTTTTGGTAGGTGGCTGTTAATAGCACCCAACAGCGACGCCAACTGCTCACACTTTTCTGTCCCTAATTGCGTCCAGTGTTGCGCATTCATCTGATCGGTTAGTTTCTCGATACGGGTTCGCCCCTCGTAGCAACTTGAGGTCGCGTGACCTTGTTCGTCGAGCCAACCCTTATCTCGCAACTTTATTGTTGCCTCTAAAACAATGTCGTCTGACCATCCAGCTTCATGCTGTATCCACTCGGCGGGTGCTTCGTCGACTGCAACTTGGGTTATGACCGACTGGGGGCCATCTAATTCTTCGATGGCGAGTGCTATGAGATGACACCCGCTTCGGTGTTCTCGCAAGACGGTGCATCCATGCCACAGCGCCAAATGTGGTTCGTCGGGCCAAGGTAGGGAATTCCATCCTGTGAACAGTGTTCTTCCTGTCCCATCGATGTTCTCAACCGCGGCTTTAACTGTTTCTGCAGCTTGCAAGACTTCTTCTGATGAGACAAGTGACCCAAGCTCACGTTTGAGTGCTTGATCCATTCCGATGTATCGAGCTTCGAGGATGGNTTGCGGAGTCGCGTAACTCCATGCGTCNGGGATTGCTCTTTGGATTCGTTTGGGCGCGTAGTAAAAAAATAGTGATTCAACGACTTCAGGATTCACTGGCCCGAGCGGAGCTACGCGGGTCGCAAAGTAGTTCATCCAAAAGCCCTTTAAACCAACTCGAGTTCCTTCTTCTCGAACTTCGGGTGCCCAGTAGCACAACTGGTGGTAGCGCTCAGTTACTTCCCACATCTGGCGCGCAACCGAACTCATCCCTGGCGACCTAAGACATCTGAAGCGAGTTCTTCTAGCTCGTCGCTCCAATCGGGAGGAGGCTGAGCTGGGCGGAGCAGGAACTTGGAGTACCCGGCGGCGATCCATTCATCGATTGTTTCCTGGAGCGCTGCTGGGGAAGTTGGCACCAGTCGTTCCGGATCGATTTCCGGTCTCCGTTGGATTAAGGCATCGCGGGCCTCAGAAGAGAGCGGCCCACGGTTGTAGGTCAAATTAACTCCGAAATGTTCCGGGTCTACCGTTCGGTTGAATTCACGAGCTGATGCCTCAACCTGCAATTTTTTTTCCGCCCCCTCTTCAGGAGTCGATAGTCCTGGAATGTACCCATCCCCTATACGACCAACGCGACGCAGCGCACTAGGTAGCGTCCCACCGAACCATAGTTCCAATGGTTTTTGTATCGGTAAAGGCGTAATTGAGGCCTTCGACAATTCGTAGAAGTCACCAGAATGGTCAATGGTTTCGCCATCCCACAGTCGCCTCAATAGGGGAACCATTTCATCCATCATCTTTCCCCTCTCCGANCGAACCACCCCTTGCGCNNCTACTTCTCCAACATCGGGTAAACCTATNACAGCTATGAGGAGAAGCCNGCCGTTCGAAAGTCTGTCCAACTGNGCAAGCTCACGAGCTAGGCGAACTGGTGCTCTGCCCGGCAAAATGAGNTGACTTCCAATCTTGAGCTTCTCNGTACACGCAGCNGCATGCGTTAGAGCAACNAGCGGGTCAAACGAACCAGTCAGCATNGTCTCAGGAAGCCATATGGAATCGAAGTTAAGTCGTTCAAGGTCNGAACAGAGTNGAGAAAAGTCTTCGATNGGAAGNTCACTNGACCCTCGACANGTGAACCCAAACCGAATTTTCATNTCGTCTTCACCNGTGNTGCCCCCGCTGCTTTGAACATTGTCANAAGATCNTGTCGNATNGCTGCCTCTGCTGAAATTATCTCCGTTGANAGATATTCAGAGGTAACGAANNGAAATGNCATTTCAGTAGCTTGNCACCTTCATTTGGTCTTGGTTTNGATNCTACGAAGCTNGGTTTCCGTCTACGTCAAATTGAAACTTCGGNACNTCCGACCAAAGTCGTTCGATGTCGTAGAANGAACGNGTTTCTTCGTGGAAGACNTGTACGACAAAAAGNCCGAAGTCAAGCAATATCCATGTCGCATCTTCCAGTCCCTCGATTCGTAACGGCCCNTCACCTCCTGCCTCNTTGACAGCTGTTTCCACTTGTTCTGCAACCCGGCGTACCTGTCGGGTGTTGGAAGAACTTGCCACCAGGAACCAATCAGTAATACCCAAAACATCACCGACCTCTAACGCGACGACGTCTGTCGATTGCAAGTCAGCTGCTCCCTGCGCGGCCGCCAGCAACAACGGGGGCAAATCATCTGAACTCGCACGGCTGTTCATCTCCGAGAATCCTCGCACCTTCCTTCGCTCAGAGCGAGGACTGTTAAGCACGGCCTACTTGTCGCGCGATTCCCACTCCAATTGGTGATCATCGATATAGCTACGGACCGATGCTGAAAGACTGTCATAGATTGACACTCCTTCACCCATCTGATCCCTAAGTTTGGAACTCGAAATTTCTTTAGGCTCGACGGCCACTCGTTCCATCAGCCANCCATCCNGCGTCGACGANACATANCCAGGNCGATCCACGACCGCGACACGNACAAGTTGTCGAAGCTGATCCGAACGCTCCCANGTTTCAAGTCCATNGGCTACNTCCGCTCCCACAATCAGAGTTATCTCATGTCCTNGNNGACGCATATCGNTGACGGTGTCGATCATGTAACTCTCGCCCCCGCGAAGAATTTCGGCGTCGCTGGCTTCAATCCCGTCTGNGTCTTCGACCAATAATTCTGTCATGGCNAGTCGATGCCGGGCNTCTGTTATGGGCCGTTGACCTGACTTTTGCCAAGGGTCNTTCGCCACGACAAGCAGGACTNCATCGAGACCCAGNGCTTCCTTCGCGGCNANCGCTGCAGCTAAATGCCCCNNGTGTGGNGGATCAAATGTGCCACCGAATAAACCAATTCGCCGACCCATGCNNNCAGTTTAGGTGGATCTNGATTAGCATTTCTGCTTCCTGTCTACTATTGTTGTTTGGTCTGTGATTCAGCCGGGCCCCTGACCGACGTCCGGTTGNTGTATNNACGTCACAGAACCAACCTGCAATTAGTTCCANGGCACGTGCTAGCACGACGCTGNCCGGNCNAGAAATTTGAGAAAGAACGCACAAAACACAACCTGAACAGGCNCCCGCACCTCAGAAACGGGTACCGAAACGACAAGCACCTCTTGTGCAGACACGTAACAANTCCGAGNNCCCCCTCGGCNTAGAAAGATCCGGTCCCCCACCGGTGGAGATAAAGAATAATGAGTGATTCAGTAGGCCAGTATCTAAACGAAATCGGAGCGGTGGCATTGTTGACCGCCGACGACGAAAAGATGTTGTCGAAAGCAATAGAAAAAGGGCGCGACGCTCAAGTCGTTCTCGATGGTGAGGAAAAGGTCACGGCAGCCGAACGTCGCTCCTTACGAACAGCCGTCCGAGAAGCTGAAGCTGCTCGAGACCGTTTCATCAGAGCGAACCTACGCCTCGTGGTGTCGATCGCTCGTCGTTACCCACTACCGCCCGCTATGGAACTTCTGGACCTGATCCAAGAAGGCAATCTCGGACTTGAGCACGCCGTCGAGAAGTTCGATTGGCGAAGGGGATTCAAGTTTTCAACCTACGCAACGTTCTGGATTCGTCAATCAATAGGTCGAGCTCTCGATCAAAAGGCAAGTCTTATCCGTCTTCCTAGCGATCGTTCAGCCAGCCTGCGTGCCGCTCTGCGACACAGTGGTGGCGACAGCGATGGCCTCGACGACGAGAACGCGTGGCTGCAAAGGATTAGTACTCCCACTTCGCTTGACAAAAATATTGGTGATGAGGGCGACAGCACTTTGGTTGATCTGATCGGAGATGACGCGCCAAGTCCGGAAGATCACGCTTTGGAGAACGACCGGAAAGAAATGATTCGAGGTCTTCTCGATCGTCTTGATCCCCGAGCCCAGCTCGCCGTTGCTCGACGTTTCGGTCTGATCGACGGCGAAAGCCACAGCTATCGCGAGGTCGGCGAAGAGCTTGGAGTTACTGCTGAAGCGGCTCGTCGACTTGTTAAAAGAGCCGTAGACGAGTTGCGCGAAGACGCTCTTGTAATCGTGGCATAGCGCCTTATCTTCAGATAGACAGAAATCTTCTTGGCATATCGCCCACAGAACCTGCACACTTAATATTGTGAACACCACCTGGCATCCAAACTCTTGGACTGACTGTCCCGCTGGCCAACAACCTGAGTGGCCTGAACTAGGCGCGTTGGACGAAGCGCTTCATGAACTCGGCACCCGNCCACCATTGGTGTTCGCNGGGGAAGCCCGTCGNCTCACCGATCANCTTGCCAGAGTGGCNAACGGACAGGCAGTTGTACTCCAAGCAGGAGACTGCGCTGAGTCTTTCGACCTGAGTAGTGCTGANGCGATCCGCGACAAACTGAAGGTCATTCTCCAAATGGCNGTNGTTCTCCANTANTCGGCCGGGNTACCNGTAGTCAAAGTTGGNCGNATAGCNGGTCAGTTCGCAAAACCACGTTCTTCGGGAACAGANACACGAGATGGCGCAACACTGCCAAGNTTCCGCGGTCACATTGTGAACGACATAACGTTCGANNCNGATTCACGCACACCNGACCCGAANCGCCTAGTGGAGGCCTACAACACGTCAGCGGCGACCCTGAACCTCCTGCGGGCCTTCACCCGAGGCGGCTACGCGGACCTGCGACAAGTACACAACTGGAACCAAGAATTCGTGGCCTCAAGCCCTGTGGGTGAACGNTACGAGCGTCTCGCTGAAGGCATNGAGAAAGCTTTNCACTTCATGACNGCNTGTGGTTTCGATACTGATGACGCTGCTATGCGTCANGTCGAGCTCTACACAAGCCATGAGGCCCTATTACTGGGCTACGAGCAAGCTTTGACCCGTCAGGACAGCATCACTGGCGCCTGGTATGACTGTTCTGCCCACATGCTGTGGATCGGCGAACGGACTCGGGAACTTGATGGAGCTCACGTCGAATTTCTTAGAGGTGTGCACAATCCGATCGGATGCAAAATTGGGCCAAGTACCTCACCTGACGACGTTCTCGCCTTATGTGAAGCTCTCAATCCCGAACAAATCTCGGGACGCTTAACTCTTATCAGTCGCATGGGTGCAGAAAAGGTTGGAGATGTCTTACCGGCAATCCTGCGCAAGGTGACAGACGCGGGCCACCCCATTGTTTGGGAATGTGACCCGATGCATGGAAATACTTACGAAACCGACAGTGGCGTGAAAACCAGAGATTTCGACGTAATCATGGACGAGGTCCGCCAATATTTCGACGTGCATAAGGCTGAAGGAACCTGGCCCGGTGGGGTTCACTGTGAACTAACCGGCGATGCTGTAACCGAATGTGTGGGTGGCGGCGATGCGTTGGCCGCGGAGCACTTGAGTGACCGTTACGAGACGATGTGTGATCCTCGACTCAACGGCCGACAGTCTCTAGATCTGGCCTTCCATGTAGCGGAACTTCTGTCCGAGTTTCGCTAAGGAGCGGCCTTCAGGNTCTCGCTAGGCGAGGTGATCGACGAAACCTTCGAGTTGTCGTAGGTTCCGACATTCAAAGACTCCGTCAGCATGTGTCGCATATTCGGTNATNACCGAATCACCNGTGTCCCAATATGACTTAGGTTCCGGGTTGAGCCAAAAGACAGANCTNGCCTTTTTCGCGGTTTCTTTGACCACCCATGCNTTAGTCGCGTGNTAGTTATTTCTGGCATCACCTAGGAACATCACGGTCGATTTCGAATTGATCTCCGAACCGTANTTTTCCCAAAAGACCCCAAACGCATGCCCGTAGTCAGAGTGACCGTCAACCCANACAACATCTGCTTCGGTNTTGACCCTATGGACTGCGTTTGTAATGTCCTCTTCGTCTTGGAACATGTGCGTTACTTCNTCAAGCCCATCAATGAAAACGAATGAGCGGACTTTGCTGAANTGATTTTGTAGCGCATANACGAGATGNAGCGTAAATCTGGCGAATGCAGCGACCGAACCTGAGATATCGGCCACAACTACAAGTTCTGGTTTGTTGGGCCGCGGGTTTTTGAATCGCGGTTCAGCTGGCACTCCCCCGTAGCTCAACGATTGACGAACAGTTGCTCGAAAATCTAAAGGACCTCTCCGCTTGTGCTTTCGTTTACGAGCGAGGCGTGCTGCGAGTTTTCTCGTTAAGGGTTGTATGGCTTTACGGATGTTTGCCATTTCTTCACGCGATGCATGCATGAAGTCGACATCTTCTGGCAGCGGTTTACGAAGAGTTTTTGCCATAGCCTCGACGCCTCGATCAGCGACAAGCCTGCGTCGAATCTCNGCTTCGATTTCCCNTTTCAGATCTTCAATCCTNTTTTCAAATTCTTCACGCTCNAGTCGNTCCTGAAGTGACGTCATGTCCCCTTCGGANCGTTCNTGGGCCTGTTCCATCAAACGGTCCAGCATTCCATCTAGATCAAGATTNCGAAGNGTGCGGTAGAGGTAATAGGTGCCTCCCACGGGACGNCCAGGTTCCATNCCGGCGAACTGTGTGACCGCNGCCCNAGCCATCGCTGCCATCATGGCTTCGTCTGCATTCATCAACGCGCGAAACAGCATTTCTGCTATTTCTTCTGGGCTCATATCTTCGGCGGAACCTTGACCACCCATGCCCCGCATCTGTTGAGACATCCATTCCTCTAGGGAGTCTTCGTCGATCTCTCCATCNTCATCTAGGACGTTGTACTCGGGNCCTCGAAGAGAGAAATACACTTCGAANACTGTTTCGAATGCCTTCCAATGCTGTTCGTTCTTCACCAACGTTGCGGCCAGCGCGTACTTAAACGCGTCTCTNTCTTCTATNGGAATNTGCTTGACGGCCTCCATTGCGTCNAGATTTTCGGTNAACGAAACAGGGAGACCAGCGTTTCTNAGTTCGACGACGAAACCGCTC
Source organism: Acidimicrobiaceae bacterium (assembly GCA_002713975.1). Classification (GTDB taxonomy): domain Bacteria; phylum Actinomycetota; class Acidimicrobiia; order Acidimicrobiales; family Poriferisodalaceae; genus MedAcidi-G3. Next base: position 11,358 of record PAVP01000058.1, read on the forward strand.
ATTAGATCTAGCATCGACTTACCCTTCGACTGTCAATTCCTTGGCCGTCTTTTCAATATCNGACTGGTACTTGAGGAGAACGTGCAGCGACTCTTTGGCTTGTTCGACGTCGATACTTTCGACTCCTAGCAGGACCAAAGTCCGCGCCCAATCAAGGGTTTCAGAAACCGACGGGCTTTTCTTCAACTCGATCTGCCTAATTGACCTGACGATACGTGCAACCTGTTCAGCCAAATTGTCACTTATTCCATCCACCTTGGTGAGGACGATTTCTTTTTCTCGTTCCAGTTGCGGGTAGTCGATGTGAAGAAACAGGCAACGACGTTTCAACGCCTCAGAAAGTTCTCTGGTGTTGTTAGAGGTGAGAAACACAATGGGAATTTGTTTTGCTTCTATCGTTCCCATTTCAGGAATAGAGACTTGGTAGTCAGACAAAATCTCAAGCAAAAGCGCTTCGGTTTCAACTTCGACTCGATCGACCTCATCGATTAGTAAAACGACTTTCTCTTCAGCGCTGATGGCCTCTAGGAGGGGCCGCGTCAACAAGAATTCGTCATTGAAAATGTCGTCTTGTAAGTCAGTCCAGTCTTCGTTGCTCGCGTCTGAACCTCGATCGGCCTGGATTCGAAGGAGTTGCTTTTTGTAGTTCCATTCGTAGAGAGCTTTGGCTTCGTCTAGACCTTCGTAACATTGCAGCCTGATCAGTCGTGCGTCAGTCATGGCGGCAACTGATTTTGCTAGTTCAGTCTTACCCGTTCCTGCAGGTCCTTCGACAAGCACAGGCTTGCCTAGCTTTTCAGCGAGAAAGACAACACTTGCAATGCCGTCATCAGCTAGATACTCAACGTCTTTTAGTCCGTCACGCACAGACGCGAGGTCGCCGAACATTGTGTCGCCCATTTAGTGTCTCCTTGTCAGGTGCTAGGCCTTGGATCATCCACGAGTTTGACCCTGCCCATTCACGATGTATTTAGTTGTTGTTAGTTGTTCAAGGCCCATGGGGCCCCGAGCATGAAGCTTTTGCGTACTGATACCTATTTCGGCTCCGAAACCAAATTCTTCGCCATCTACGAACCTAGTTGATGTATTGACCAGAACGGCGGCTGCATCAACTCTGTTAACGAACTCTTTTGCGGCGCCTTGATCGTCGGTAATGATCGCCTCGCTATGCCCGGTGCTATGAGCATTGACATGTTGAATCGCTTGATCAAGGTTATCTACTACTCGAACACTCATTTTTAGGTCTAGGTATTCGGTAGACCAGTCGGCTTCGGAGGCCGGGCCTATCGATGGGACCAGTCCTTGTGCTCGGTCATCACCCACCAGTTCAACTCCGTTNAGTGCTCGAGTTATCTCGGGAAGGAAGTGATCGGCTACATCTGAGTGGATCACNAGTGACTCAGCGGCGTTACACACCGATGGTCGCTGCATTTTTGCGTTCACTACGACGTTGGTTGCTAACCCAAGATCAGCTGCACTGTCAACATATATGTGGCAGTTGCCATCGCCGTCGATGACATAAGGAACAGTCGCGTTTTCTAAAATGGAGTCGATGAGGGAAGGGCCACCACGCGGTATGAGGCAATCAATGTGTTCGCGCAGTTGCATGAATTCGATTGCTGTGTCGTGGGAAGTGTCGGTTACTAACACCAGGACATCTTCGGGTAGACCTGCTTTAGCAATCCCTTCGCGCAAGGCACTCGCGATAGCGATATTGGAGTCAATTGCAGCGGAGGAGCCTCTCAGGAATGCTGCGTTCCCGGATTTGAGGCAGAGTCCGAATGCGTCGCTAGTGACGTTGGGTCGGTTTTCGTAGATGATCGCTACAACGCCGAGTGGTACTTGGGCCTTCTGGATTTCTAGACCGTTTGGTCGCGTCCAACTTTCGGTGATCGTTCCAACAGGATCCGGCAATTGAATGAGCTTCCGGAGGCCGTCGGCCATTGCTTCGACTCGTGAGGTGTCAAGGCGGAGTCGGTCGATGACGGTTTCGGGCGTATTTGCTGCACCGGCGCGTTCAATGTCCGTCAGATTTGCATCCAGTATTTCTTGGGTTGCAGCAACAAGACAGTCGGCCGTCGTGCGAAGAGTTTCGTTCTTTTCTTCTGTGGAAGCTGTTGCGAGGATTTGAGAAGCTGCTTTAGCGCGTTCGCCTAGGTCTCTCATCGACGAAATTTCGCTTTTCGAATCACTTCGGGCCACTTGCGCAGACTACCGCCGATCTGGCCTTAAACCCGTTCCTTCACGGTGCGAGCTATGTCGGATCGTCAAGGAGGACAAGATCGTCTCGGTGAATCGCAACCGGTGACGTGCCAGGCAAAAGGTCTTCGGTGCGACTTCCTTTCCACCTTTGTGCCGTTTCGCTGTCGAATGCTATGAGCCCTTTCGCGAATACTTCATCTGAGAGGTTCGAGATTTCTACGGCGTCGCCGGCGGAGAATGTCCCTTGAACTTCGGTAATTCCAGCAGTTAAGAGTGATCCGCCGCCTTGCGATAATGCTTTGGTCGCTCCGTCGTCGACGGTGATTCGACCATTGGAGGACACTGCAAATCCGATCCAAAGTTTTCTTGCTGCGACGTGAGTTTCTCTAGCTGGCACAGCCGTACCTGTCCCCGCAATTCCGGCGATGGCGTCTGAGAGGACATTATCTCGATCTGCTGCAGCGATTACCGTCCTCACGCCGCTCCATGAAGCCATCCGTGCTGCCGCGAGCTTAGAAGCCATCCCTCCGCTGC
>PAVP01000059.1 GCA_002713975.1 Acidimicrobiaceae bacterium
GTAGCGCTGACTCAATCCATAGGTCCAGGTGGAGTGCAGCTTTTAGTAGCTCTCGTCGGTCGAGACGTCCTCAGTTTGTCTGGATCTGCCACCGGTGTGTTACTGATCACTGGTTCATTGACCGCAGTGGTGTTAACACCAAGATGGGGTGCGATCATTGATCGAACCGGTGCCAAGCGCGCCACAGTTCTAGCGCTCCTTCTATCGATGGCTGGCGCAGTTGTATTGTCGCAAGCCAAAACCACCCTGGCGTTGGTCATAGTGTGGGCCGTGGTCGGCGCGCTCGTGCAATGCATCTCAACGGGCTTCCAGGCACTAGCGGCCACAGGAGTGCCAGGAAACAGAGGGGGAGGGGTCTCCTTTGTCCTCTCACACCGTTTCCTCGGTCACGCAATTGGACCACTGATTTGGGTGCCAGTATTTGAACGCAACGTATCGTTCGCATATCTGGGAGCAGCGTTAGTGGGCGTCCTATCCATTTCATTCGTCTACGCGGCCCAACACGACACCCTGTCGGAGGCTGTCGACTGATAATTAACGGGTTGGGAGCCAGCTAGCTACAGCTTGACCAATCTCGTTCGGGCTGTCTTCTTGAACGAAATGAGTACCACTAACAGTTACTTCGGTCTGGTTTGGCCAGGTACGACAAAACTCTCTTTGTGGTCCGACCAGAATCGACCCTGGGTCAGCATTGATAAACAGCTTTGGGACATCTGAACCGCTAAGCCACTGCGCGTAGTCCTCAACGAGCGCTACAACATCTTGTGGCTCGCCTTCGATAGGAATCTCTCGAGGCCAGGTAAGGGTTGGGCGACGATGTTGTGGATCCAGGAACGGCTCCCGGTACACAGTCATCTCCTCTTCAGATAAGCCCCGGATCACAGCGCTCGGAAGTACCCGTTCGACGAAAATGTTTTTCTCGATCACCATCTCTTCACCAGCCGGTGAGCGGAATCCTTGAAATACTCGCCGTCCCCCTTCATCGAAGTTCTGCCATTCGATAGGAGTGACGATTGCCTCCATATATGCGATGCCGGCGACGCGATCTTGATGACGGTTCGCCCAGTCGAACCCGAGAGCAGAGCCCCAGTCGTGGATGACGAAGGTCACGTGGTCGCCGAGGTCGAGTTGATCTAAGAGTTCATCCAAATATTCGCGATGGTCGACAAATCGGTATGTGCCTGGGCTGACATCGTCGAGTTTGTCGGAGTCGCCTTGCCCGATCAGGTCTGGCGCTATGCATCGGGCGTTGCCTGAAACATGGGGGATGATGTTGCGCCATAGATAGGACGATGTGGGGTTGCCATGCAAGAAGACAACTGGGTCTCCTTCACCTACCTCGTGGTACGCCATTTGTTTACCCAAAACAGTTTTGTACTGCTTGGAAAGTCGCTCGGTCGAGAAAGGTGCATCGGACATGGGCACTCCTTTTGTCGTTAGGTCTCCTCATTTCCTACACCAGTCGTGGCCCTCTTTTCCTGAATCAGGGCACGAACTTTCCCCTGTCAGGTACGGAGCGAGGGAATACGGCTAAATCGAACTGAACGTTAACAATGCAGTGGTGACGTCGGACTCAACTACGACAGGTGAGTTAAGTGCTTCTGTCAGCCACTCCGGCCGACCTAAACAAGCAACTACAACAGCAGTATCCATCCCTGACAACTCCTGGATTTGACGGACATGGTCAGCCGCGTAACTGGGAGGGCGAACATCTGATGCCAGTTCGGCCAATGCCCAAGGATCTGGGGCAGAGCCGTCAAGATCGGACTGCGAAACCCGCATGAGCATGGGGGAGGTAGGGCGACCACCTCCACCATCTAGACCGGGACCATCCATGATTATCAGGCCCTTAATCTCAGTTGGCCGTGAACCGAATAACAACAAACCGACATAACCGCCCAACCCATAACCGAGCAAAGTTACGGGCCCGATTTCGGCCAGTACGGCATCAGCATCAGACATCAAGGCCTCGCAGGTGTAGCCGCCCGCAACCGGAACCGTAGAGGCACCGTGACCAGTGAAATCCAACGCAAAAACAGGTCCCTGCCACCCTTGAACGATTCCTGGGATAGCTGACGGTGAACATTCACCCAATCCATGAAGGATCAGCAGCGGATTTCCTTGACCGGTGCGGAGTTCATGCAATGCGAGACGACTGCGGACATGCTCAAGAAAAGTTGTCGTCATAAGACCCGTCCCAAAAAATTGACCGTCATCTCAGCAACGTATTCAGGTCGTTCAATATGAACAAAATGACCCGTGTCTGCCAACGCATGAAATTCGGCGCCCGCAGGCAAGATTGGAAAAGCTTCCTCTGGAGTGGTGCCCCACCCCATTTCTTCTTTGACAGTTCCGATCACCCCTAAATAGGGCACGCGAAGACCACGAAGCCGTGGTATCGCCCACTCAGGTCGCCACGCTCCTGAGGGTCCGAATCGCATGGTGGGATCAATTTTCCAACGCCACCCGTCGTCGTCGCATCGCGCGCCAACTGTCACCAAATATTGCAGCCACTCCTTCGATAACCGTGGATTCATCAACTGACGTCGTTCAGCTAAACCTTCGATGGTGTCAGCGCGTCGGTTCATTTGGCCCGCCCGTCGTCGATGATCAAGCCACCCGCTCAGCTCCGCGGCTAGAGCGTTCACATCTGACCGATCGATCTGATTACTGAACCCCCGTTGATTTGGTATCCCATCCAGATTGATCACTGCACCTACTCGATGGGGGAGAACTTCAGCGAGTTGGTTCATCATCCCGCCTCCCTTGCTGTGACCTAGAACAGGAATCGGATCGCGGGTCTGCAGCGACTCGATGACATGTGCGGCGTCACGCATGTCNGCTTCCCAGGTGTACAGCGCTGCCATGTCGCTGTCGCCGTGACCACGTTGATCCCAAGCAACGACACGGAAACCTTGGNCAGCTAGCAGGGGAGCAAACAGATCCCATGTGCCGGCGAAATCAAATCCGCCATGAGCTAAGAGAATCGGTTGCGCTGTTTCATCTCCCCATTCAACGACAGATACTTCGATTCCGCCGACGTCGACGCGGCGCGAACGGTCAGGGCGTTGGGCTTTGGGTAATGACGAACGGACAACGTCGATTTCGTTACTCATAATTCTGGGAGTTAATTAGTTACGAGACTGGTTGTGACAGCAACAGCTGAACAAGTTTGAGAGAGGCCAATGGGGATCTTTTTCACACGGGGGGACCCTGTCAGATTGGCACAATCGCGCAAAGGACGCTTAATCGCGTAACTTGCTGTCATGGCAAATGACATTGACATTGGATTGTTCTCCATCAATACCGATCACCTCGTCGACGGTGAAGCCCTATCGACCGTCGCTGTGGCCGCCGAACAAGCGGGTTTCGAATCGTTGTGGACAGCCGAACACGTCGTATTACCAGACCCGCAGGCACCACCATCGCCGCTGCCACCCGATGCTGAGCTACTCGACCCGACCGTCGCGTTGGGTTATGTCGCTGCTGTCACGACCGACATAAAGCTGGCTACGGGAATCATTATTCTTCCCCAACGCAATCCACTTGTTTTGGCTAAGGAACTAGCCAGCGTCGATGTTTTATCTAATGGCCGAACAATCTTCGGAGTAGGAGTTGGATATCTCGAACCTGAATTTGAGGCAATTGGGATTCCCATGGAGGATCGGGGGCGTCGCACAACTGAATACATCGAAGCGATGCGGTCAATCTGGAACGACGACGACCCAGCGTATGACGGCGACTACGTGTCTTTCTCAGGGGTAAAAGCTTTTCCTCGACCGGTCCAACCATTAGGCCCACCGGTGGTGATGGGCGGACATTCCAGGCCCGCCTGGCGGAGATCTGTCACCCACAGCCAAGGCTGGTACGGGTTCATGTTGGATCCCGAAGCGACGTCTGAGAATCTCAGTGGGCTCGCAGAGGCGGAACAAAAATATGATCGTCCACATGAACTTGGCGAACTCGAGATCACGGTCACTCCGCGTATGCGTCCCGGACCCGAAATGATCGAAAAATATGGGGAACTTGGCGTGGATCGCCTGGTGCTGCTATCGGGTGCCCGATCAGTTGATGAGTCCGTTGCGTTTATTGAACACATCCACGAAACTCTGCTGAGCTGACGAAGATGCAACCACTTGACGGGCTTCGCGTTGTTGAACTGTGTGAGGGGATAGCCGGTCCATGGGCGGGCAGACTCCTCGCCGGTTACGGGGCTGACGTCATCAAAGTAGAGCCACCCAACGGGGATCGATGTCGGGCATTAGGTCCGTTTCCATCTGACGACCCAAACCCCGAAACAGGTGCGTTACATCTGCATCTCAACACCGGAAAACGTGCCGTTGTAGGCGCCGTTGGAGATGACCTGGTTGACCGTCTGATAGCTGGAGCCGACATTGTTCTCCAATCGCGTGCTGTCATAGATCCGGAAACTATTGAGGAACGTCACCCAGGGATGGTCCTGATAACCGTCACTTCGTTTGGTTTAGTCGGACGTTACAACTGGTGTCACGGAGAAGAGATAATTCACTACGCAATGGGTGGCCCCATGTCAGCCAGTGGAGACCCCGAACGTGAACCCCTCAAAATGGGTGGCGATCTCGGCCAGTATCAATGCGGAACTCTCACCGCCACGGCAGCGCTCGCGGCAGTCGCCGCACAACGCCGGAGTGGTCGCTCAATTCACGTGGATATGAGCAACATCGACACCCAGATCACGTCAATAGACCGCCGTATGACCTTTCTTCTGTACAACTCTTATCGCGGGGAGAATGTGCCTCGAAGTGGGGGATACAACACATCAATTTTTCCTGGCGGCTGCCGGCCAGCCTTAGACGGACATGTACAAGTGTCCACCCTGATGAACTGGTTACCCCGAATGGTGGCAGTAATGAACGACCCTGAAATGTCGTCGCTATATGAGGACCCAGCCTGGATCATTAATCAAGACCTACCCGAAATCGCTGACGGTCGACTGTTGGAATGGACACTTGGACGTGACAGGCANCAAGCAATGGAAGAAGCCCAAGCCGGCGGCTGGCCTATTACCGCAGTTAACCGGCCCGTNGACCTGCTCACCGACCCCCACTTCACCACACGAGGTTTCTTTACAGAGATCGACCAAACAAGCGCAGGCCCGACGCTTCAACCAGGTGGCCCTATTCGCGTCGAAGATGGGTGGAGTGCCCAACGTCCTGCGCCCAGCATCGGTGAACACAACGCAGAACTAGAAGCCGAAGAACCCCAAAGGAGAGAAGTCGGTCAGAAAGTTGATGAGGAACTGCCCTTAAGCGGCATACGGGTACTCGATATGACAGTCGTTTGGGCTGGNCCCTATTCCACTCAAATTCTTGGAGATCTTGGAGCCGATGTAGTTCGAGTCGATAACCCATGGGTGTTCCCAACTGCCACTCGAGGAATTTTCCCCCGCCCAACCAAAGAAATGATCACCGACATTGGTGGCATTGGTGGCGGCTACCCAGACGCAGAACCCGGTGATCGTCCATGGAACCGGTTCGCGCTTTTCAACGCTCACGCAAGAAACAAACGAAGCGTCACGTTGGATCTCCGCCAAGAACGAGGAAAAGAAACGTTCCTGCAACTCGTCGATGTCAGTGACGTCCTGATCGAAAACAACTCAGTCGATTTGATGGACCGGCTAGGAATTGGTTGGGACGAAATCCACGCCCGAAATCCGAAACTGATCATGATTCGGATGCCNTCGGTNGGTTTAGAAGGCCCGTACAGGTCATTCCTCGGGTTTGGTGTGAACTTTGAAGCTCTCTGCGGTCTCGGCGCAATTCGCGGCTACCAAGACGCCGACCTCTCTGAGAACGAAGCAGTTTTTCACATGGATGCAGCATCAGGAGCAACNGGAGCTTTCGCTGCGTTGATGGCTTTACGACGACGAGAAACAACCGGTGTTGGAGAATTGGTCGAAATATCGCAAGCCGAAAATATGCTCAACCACATCGGGGAACTTCTCATCGACGCCAGTCGTACCGGCGCGGTGCACCAGCCGCTCGGCAACAGACATCGGGTGTATGCGCCGCAAGGTTGTTACCCGTGTGCAGGTGACGACCAATGGGCGGTCATATCTGTAACTAACGATGATCAATGGCAGGCCTTGGTAGAAATTTTGGGCTCCCCTCAATGGGCTACAGATGATGGATTATCGACGGTGGAAGGTCGACAGCAGCGCCACGACGAGATTGACGAGCATTTGAGTGCGTGGACATCCCGGCATACAGCGCAAGAAATATTTGAAACCTGTCAACATGCGGGTATCCCAGCCGCACCAGTGCTGCATGAAGACGAAGCGTTCGCTGAACCGCACTTCCAGGAACGAGGCCTCTTCGCTCCCAACGGCAACGCTGACNCGGGCGTACACGAATATCCGACACATNTATGGCGTTGGAGCGGCCCCGACATGCGNTTCGAAGCGCTACCAGTGCTCGGCGGAGACAACGAGGCGATCTTCAAAGGTTTGTTNGGTATGAGTGACGCCGATTACGAACTCTTGGTCGAAGACGGCCACATTCANCTCGATTATCTTCAGCCCGACGGAACCCCGTACTAAAAGAGACAGGTTTTAGTCGGGGCGATCAAGTCGGAACTGGTCGCGGGTAGTTGTGTAATCCATTCCAGCTAGACGCCCCAGTGCATCAAGACGGACCGGATCAATTCTGGTTCCATCCAACACTTGGCTATCTATGTGAAACGCAATCACCTCACCAAAGGTGATTACGTGATGCAATCCGTCCTTATCACCGAACTCGACTTCGCGGACCGCTTCACATTCGACGACAGCCTTGGCTTCTTCAACGCCAGGAGCATCAACCTGACCAAAATTTGCGGCCGTAAGACCGGTCTTTTCAAATTCGTCGACATCGGGGTCGAGCGTGGCTGAAGAATCGTTCATCGCCACAGCTAGGTCGTGGTCCACGAGACTTGCGGTGAACACACCGGTATCTCTGATGTTCTGCAGCGAATCCTTGATGATCCCGTCAAATACGCCGGTGGAGAACAGCAGAACCGGTGGGTTAGTCGCCACAGCGTTGAAAAACGAATAGGGAGCCAGATTCGGAACACCATCAGTGCTTCTCGACCCGATCCAGCCAATAGGGCGNGGCACGATCAGCCCAGTCGTCAGTTTGTATCGGTCCGCGGTGTCGAGGTCATCGACAAGNAAAGAAGTTCGTTCCACGCTGCTCAACTTTCCGTTGTCCGGAAACGGAGCAGAGGGGGACCGCTCTCCCCATCCCGATTTGTTGCCTCTTCAAACACTGCTTCCACACGGTCGCCAATAGAAATTTGTTCAGGGTCACATTCAACAATGTTGGTCATGACCCGCGGTCCCTCATCCAACTCCACATAGGCCAAAACAAACGGAGTTACTTTGTTCCAACCTCCGGGGATGCGTCGCGTCACGGTGAAACTGTAAATAGAACCATCACCCGACGCTTCGAACCATCCCACGTCTTGAGAACCGCATTCGGGACAGATCTCTCTAGGAAACCAAATAACAAAATCACAATCACGGCACCGAGGAAGGACGAGCTGNCCTTGCTCCGCTCCTTCGAAGAAGGGCAGATTTTCGGAGTTCGGTTGAGCTGCTTTCGCTGGCAACTTCATAACGATCTCCCCAACACCATCGTCGAACTCGCTGATCGCGTCGCCAAACTTCCACCTGTGCCATGGGCAACGGCTAGTTCACAATCAGGAACCTGCACCTCAGCACGCGCTTCGTTTCGCAACTGGCGGACCGCTTCGATCACCTTTGTCATGCCACCCCGATTCGCTGGATGGTTGTTACACAGACCACCTCCATCGGTGTTGAATGGCAGCGCTCCGTGGGGCGCTCGTAACGCCCCTGAGGCAATGAACTCGCCACCTGACCCACGTTCACAAAACCCCAAATCCTCCAACGTGATTAATACCGTGATCGTGAAACTGTCGTAGACAGACACATAATCAATGTCACTTGGGGTGACACCTGCTTCGTNGAAGGCGAGAGGCCCTGAGCGCACAGCTCCGGTGTGGGTTAAGTCGATTCGCCCGGATTGTGAAGACTTTACGAAGGATCCGGTCCCCAAGATAGGGATGCAATGCCGGGCCAGACGATCCGCGACTGCTTCGCTGACGATCACCATGGCACCTCCGCCGTCAGTGATGACGCAGCAATCGAGGCGGTGCAACGGATCAGAAATCATTGGTGAGTCCAACACTTCTTCGACNCTCACNANNTCTNGNAAAAATGCGTGAGGGTTGTGTTGAGCATGGGTCGACGCTGCCACNTTGACCTCAGCAAGTTGTTCAGAAGTTGTTCCGAATTCGTGCATGTGTCGTTGAGCAGCCAGTGCATAACCACCTGGCACTGACATGCCCCATTGACTTTCAAATGGTGCTTCAGGTGCTCCACTGACCCTGCCGCTTCCACCAGGACCGGCGCCACCGGTGCGGGGTTTACCAGCCAAGGTGATCAACGCCACATCTATGTGCCCAGCGGCAATAGCNGTTGCTGCATGTTGGGCGTGCACCAGGTAGGAGGAACCACCTGTTTCGGTGTCATTGATGTAATGACAGTCGAGTCCTAAATAGTCCACCATCGACAACACCCCAAAGCCGGGGGCGTCACCTGCTGAGTAATACGCATCAACGTCTGATGTCGAAAGTCCTGCGTCGGACAGGGCGCCCAGTGCAACATCTGCATGGATTTGGGGAAGAGTTCGATCAGGTAAATGTCGCTCAGGATGCTCATGCACACCNGCGATGAACGCTTTGCCTCTTATGCTCACCTACTGGAAGCTAGCGGGGATATGAACGAATTGGCGGATCGAAATAACCCTAGATACAGACGGGCTGACAAACGACTATGAGTTCTGGTTTGGCTATGACCGGTTCGGCGCATCGCAAATGGTGGGTCCTGGGATCNCTGTGGACGCTCTATGCATCGTTTGGGCTAGTTGCCGGTTCGTTGGCTCCGCTTTTGAGCCACATCCGANTCGAACTCAACATGTCCCATGCAGCAATGGGTGCCGCTCTCGGAGCCTGGCCATTTGTTTACCTAGCGGTGTCGGCGATAGCCGGAAAACTGTTAGATCGCTACGGGCTTCGCGTCGGTTTAGCAGCGGGTTCAGTATTAATAGGTGCCTCGGGTCTGCTTCGCGCCCTCGCACAATCTGGGTCAAGTTTGTGGCTCGCAGTCGCGGTTTTCGGGCTCGGGGGCCCGTTCATTTCTGTGGGAGCCCCCAAGCTCGTTACCGAATGGTTCTCCGCAGACGAGCGAGGACTTGCAGTCGGTTTGTACAGCACAGCTTCATCGCTCGGGGCCATCACAGCACTGGTCATNGCCGACCCATTACGCGTCGTTACCGGCGATTGGCGCTGGGTGATGGTGATCTTTGGAACGGTATCTCTGACCAGCGGNCTGTTATGGGTNGTGGTGAGCAGCCTGAATCCCGTCGACCAGAAACCTGAGCTCACTAACGAACAATATGACGGATTGTGGCGNGACCAAACTGTCCGACGAATTTTGTTTCTGGCGTTCACAATTTTTTTCGTCGGCCACGCCCTCAACGGATGGATGCCCGAAATGCTGCGCACCGGACCCTGGTCATCTCGAGGTGCTGCGTGGTTAACTGCCGGGGGAATAACAGTGGGCGTCATCGGATCATTGNTCATCCCCGGCCGCGTCAACCCGCACAAACGCCCGCAGTTCCTCACGATGATGTTCATTGCAATGGGAATCTCTGTTTGGGCTTTGACGGTCTCTTCCCAAACCCTCCATCTCTTCGCGATAGCAGTCATAGGGATCGTCAGAGTGTCCAGTGTCCCAATGGCGATGCTGCTATTGATGTCGAGTCGATCAGTCCCCGACGCCCGAATGGGAGTTGCGGGCGGGCTTTTCTTTACCGCAGGCGAACTTGGGGGAGTGTCAGGCCCGTGGATTATTGGGATTGCTCGCCAAAACTCCGCTGACTTCGGATCGTCGGTCGCCGTATTGTCACTGATGGCTGCTNTTTCGGCGTTTGCGTGCTGGCGGTTTTGGAGATCAGGATTCTTAGATCATGCATAACCAACCTTGTCGCAACCGAGTTACGAAATGACACCGGAAAACCCACAAGACAGATGGGACGCCATATATGGCGAACACTCCNCACCCGGAGAACCNGACCCGTTTATAACAACCTCGGAATTTCTTCCGACATCACCCACCAATGCAGTGGATTTNGCAGGAGGCACCGGGGTCACGGCACTTTGGTTAGCCGCCAATGGCTTCGACGTTTCGCTAGTGGAAATATCTCAGGTCGCNCTNGANATAGCNGAACGAGANGCAGNCCGAAGAGGACTCNGGNTNTCGACNATTCATCACAACCTCGAATCATCCAACCAACTAGCCCGTAGCTGGGACATGGCGATGTGCTGCAACTTTNTCGACCGGCCGTTCTATTCGCTGCTGTGCGACTACGTCACCCCCAACGGGGTGCTGTTNGTCAANGTAGCGACAGTCACNAATTTGGAACGCCACAACAAACCCAGTCGTCGCTACCTTGTCGAAAATGGGGAACTCCCAGATCTACTTCCAGGGTTCGAACCACTCTCTTACACCGAAGACTGGTTCGATGACCGNCATGAAGCCCGAATGATCTGCCGACGCGTCGCCGACTGACGGGTCATTGAACAGAAATTAAATCCACGACGAAGATGAGATGTTCGTTCGGTCCTATCACACCACCCGCACCGGCACTCCCGTAGGCCAAAGCCGGCGGAATAGTGAGTTGGCGGCGTCCACCGACACGCATTCCCACTACTCCTTGGTCCCAACCTGAAATAACTTGCCCACCTCCGAGTTTGAAACTGAAGGTTTGACCACGGTTCCAGGAAGCATCGAACTCGTTACCTGTGTTCCATGACACTCCGACGTAATGCACTTCAGCGACATGGCCGGCTTGGGCTTGGTCACCGTCTCCGCTGATGATGTCAACAATGCCTAGTTGTTTCCCAGTCGGATCTCCATCGGGAACGTCTACTTGGGGCTTTTCACTCATGCCAGCAGCGTAAGCGGCAACTGATGCAGAAGAAAGTCAGTCCAACCCTTCGAGGAAGGTCACCATCGCAGAACTGACCTCTGATGCGCATTCCTGTTGAAGCCAATGGCCGGCACCCTCAATGATTTCGCAGTGACGTAAATCACCCAAAGCCTGCTGCATGGCGCTGATCGCTTCAGGGGTGTTCCCCGCGATCAGATCTGTTGAACCACCCATATAGAACGAAGGCTGTTCGATGGTTGACCCAAGGAAAGGAGCTGTGATCGCGGGCAGCCTGTTGATATTTCGGTACCAGTTCAAGCCCCCTCGGAAACCTGTTCGAGTTATCTCCTCAACATAGAAGTGCAGGTCATCCTCAGTGAGCCACGGAGGTAACTCATCGGGTGAGACGAGCTGGTCTGTCATGGCTTCACCAGCCGGGAAGTGACCATCGAACGGCTCGCTGATGTCACCATTGCGGAGCGCATCACCACTGATGGCATACAAGAAACCGCGCATCGTCTTATAAATNTCNGCTTCGAGGTCTGCTTCTGCTTTCCCNGGTTCNTGGAAGAACAGGCGGTAGTAATCCCGGTCNGGTCCCGCTGCTTGCGCCATGATCCCGTTGAGGTCAATACCTTCAGGCAATGCCCCTATCGGACCTGTGTAGGGCACACTCAAACAAGCCACGGCACGGAACAAATCTGGACGCATGAGGGCCGCAAACCAGGCNACTGGCGCACCCCAATCATGACCGGCAACGACGACCGGTCCCTGATNCANGTGGTTGGCGACCGCAACGACATCCCCGACGAGGTGATTGATGTCGTAGGCATCTATTGCNTGNGGCGCACTTGTCTTTCCATAGCCACGCATGGACATGGCAACAGCCTGATATCCGGCCTGGGCTAGAGCATCTATTTGGTGACGCCACGAGTACCAGCTTTCAGGGAAGCCATGACACATTACGACCGCCGGACCCTCCCCTTTGGTGACGTAATGGATTTGTATTCCGTTACCTTCGATGACGTGTTCTTCGAGATCGCTAATCATGAAGAGAGTTTGTCACCACTTGCACCTGTCATCGCAATCTAGGGTGCAGTTATGAGCGAACTGAGATTTGATGGCCGAGTCGCGTTGGTAACTGGCGCAGGAGGTGGATTGGGTCGCGAACACGCAATCCTGCTTGCGTCGCGGGGTGCAGCAGTCATGGTGAACGATCTGGGGTCACCGACTATGGGAGGCCAAGACCACGATCCAAGCCCAGCTGAAGCGGTTGTCGAAGAAATACAGTCCGCCGGTGGCATAGCAGCAGCAAACAGCGATTCTGTAGCCACCCGCGAAGGTGCCGAATCGATGGTTGCCAGCACCTTGGAAGAATTCGGTCAACTCGACATCGTGATCAACAATGCCGGGATTATCCGTAACCGAACATTCCTGAACATCAACGAATACGAATTCGAACCAGTGATTGATGTTCACGTCAAAGGATGTTTCTTTGTGACTCGCCCGGCCTATGAACACATGAAATCAGTTGGTTATGGGCGAATCGTCAACACCAGCTCCGGATCCGGACTGTTCGGATCGTTCGGCCAGTCTGCCTACTCCGCGGCGAAAGCCGCGATCTACGGCTTCACCCGAACACTTGCGATCGAAGGAGTTCGATACGGCATACATGTCAACGCGATAGCTCCAGGGGCGTTGACTCGAATGACCGGAGATGTTCTCGGCGACGACGGCGAAATCGCCGACATGACAGGCCTCACCGGGGAAGATCTCATGATGCAGTTAGGTCCACAACAGGTTGCACCCGCTGTGGTGTATCTCGCACACGAATCATGTTCGCTTAACGGCGAAACGCTCTCTGCGTCGGGAGGCAGAGTAGGTCGAGCGTTCATGGGAGTAACCAAAGGAATATACGAAGAGGACCTGACCCTTGAATCGGTTGCTGAACGCATCGACGAAATATGTGACGAAGACAACTATCTCGTTCCCATCAACGTCGACCAAGAAATGCAGCTGCTACTCGAACATCTCAACACCGAAGACAGCTAAGAGTCGACCGATCAAGCGGTGAGTGCCGCCAACGCTGCTTCGTACTCTGCTTGTTCTAAGCCGTGCGGGTACGCACACACCAAATCAATTCCGGCATCAGCCCACGCGTTTAATTGCTCTTTCGCGTGACCGAGATCATCACTGCGTAAACAAGTACCGGCAACCACATCTTCAGGCGTCGTCAACCCCTGACGTACGAAATGATGATGGTAATTAGCCATGGCGTCATAATTCACAGCGTCTGTATGTAAAGCCTCATAAGGGCTGAGACGCACATATAGAACTGTGTAGGGAGTGCGCCCATTCGCTTGCCCAACGTTCTTGGCTAAGTCAACGGTTTCTTGTGCGTGTTGTGGGGTTAACCAGTTCAAGACCAGACCGTCGGAACGAGCTGCTCCTAACTCGACCATTTTGGGACCGAGTGCGCCAACTAATACGGGGAAGCCCTGGCCGAAGGTCACACCGAAGCGTGCTTGGCCCATCAACTCGTCACATGCCACTTCTGTCCAACGTAACGGCGATGTTGGGAACGGAACTCCAAGACGATCGGCGGCTTCGCGATGTGACACCCCGATTCCTAACGAGAATCTTCCTTCTGACTGTTCCTGAAGAGTTGCTGCGGATAGAGCGAGATGAGGGAGCGACCGGAACGGTGCCGCAGCGACACCCACTGCTCCGCCGACATGTTCAGTTTCGGCGAACATCGCGGCGAGGCTTATCCATGGACTTCTCCCCGCTAACCCTCCTTCTGGGGTTCGGTTACCTGTCTCGGGGAGATAAATCGAAGAATATCCGTGGTCTTCAGCGAACTTCCCCAGCTGCACCACCTGGGTCACCGGAAGATCCCGCATACAGATGCCTAGTTCCATAGTCCCTACCTTCGAACGGCGTTCACCACTGAATCTATGGGAGATCCTGCTGTCTGGGCGATTCTCCACAAAACGAAACTCCGCCGATAGATAGAACGTCTCTTTGACGGGGCTACGATCTTCCTCAGATTGATTTTGAAGAAGGCGACGCCCATGGCAGACCCAGTCGATAAGGACCCCAACTACTGGGTGCTATCCATTGACGATGATCCATTCCTTCGCCTGGGTCTCGAAAACGCGTTAGGCCAAACAAAAGACATCGAATTCTCGTCAGCTTCATCTAAGACCGAGGGCATGAAACTTTTCGTGGACATGTGGAACAACTCGAGTGAGAGCCCCAGTCGTAAGCCGAGCCTGATCCTGTTAGATCAAGATCTACAGGATGGCGAAAAGGGAACCGATCTCTTAAGTGAAATTGTTGACTTCTGCGGTGGCACCCCACAGGACGCAGTGAAAGTTTGCATGCTCTCGGCCAGCCAACAACAACGAGACTGGGTTAAAGCATTCGAACTCGGAGCTATCGGCTGGATCGACAAAGCCGCCGCAACTGAGCTTGACAAATTCCCGAGCAGACTGCGAGACATCATCAACAACCGGCAAGTCGAATGGGAAGGCGCCCAAGCGCAATACATCATGCGGGTCCAGCAAAACAGAGACCAACGACCGGTACTCACACCAAGGATGAAACAAGTTCTTGTTGAAACCGCTCGCCAAGGTGATCTAAAAGCCGCAGCTGCCGAGATCGGTATTGCCTACAACACTGCAAGAGCGACACTGGGTACTGTCTTCGAAAAACTTGGTACCAAGAACCAGGCATCGGCTGTTGCCACTGCAATTCACTATGAACTGATAACTGCCGAAGAGTGTCTGCCGGTGATCTAAGAGATGAACCACCTACTCGTTGAAACAGCAACCACGAATTGGAACGAAACGACATGGGGGCAGGTGCTCTTAGCTGCAGTTCTAATTTTGTTTGTTAACTCACTGTTCTTTCTTTCCCGACGACTACTTCGTCTTCGAAAGCTACGAAAATTAGAAGTCATTCCAAAAGTAAGAGGTCTATCTCTGTCCGATATGGACGCAAAACACTTTCAGTTGCAGGTATCGGAAGCGCCTCAACCTTTAGTTGAAGCCGGTTTGCGATTGGTAGTAGCGGTGCAAGGCCCAGACGACATGAAGAGACAAGTTGTAACTGAACCAACTCCGGTTCCCCAAAACACGTTGGTGATACCCCGAGACTTAGCGCCTATCGGCTCGACCTTATGGGTGAACTGGGTGCTCGGAGATCGCGTTGGGCCAGGAGCATCTATCCGGGTATCGCGAACCCTTTAAAGTCACGCCGAGAAAGTGCAACTCTAAATCTTGATGTCACTTCAGCGAATTCAGATACCTAGCGCGGTCTTTGTCAGAGAAATCAGCAGGCACATGAGTGTGCTCATTAATTCCAACCTGCCAATGAGTGTCCTTATCTACCCACACACCATCGCGTTTGACCAAGAGAAGGTCACAGACATCGCATCGCACCCCTCGTCGCCCAAACAGCAAACCGAACAACCAAATCCCAATAGCACCGCGAAATAGCCAACTCAGCAGACCAGGGCCGACCAAAGACGCAGCCGCTGCCGCTGCCGCGACCGCTGCAACAAGAGCTGCGGCGGCAATAGCAGCTGGAGGTAAATCACCTATAGCGCCGATAAACCCGTTCCCGTCACCAGGATCGTCTTCGTCGAATTTGCTGTCAGGGGTTGGAGAAGGTTCAGACCCTTCGCCATCGTCGTCACCAGCTGATCCGCCGCCGTTATCTGGATCGTCGCCGTTATCTGGATCGTCGCCGTTGTCTGGATCTGATCCATCATCGCCAGGTAAGCCTGTCCCGGGAAGGCCTTGCTCTTGCTCGTCAGGTATCCCGTTACCGTCAGAGTCTGGGTCGTCTCCGTCAGGTGTTCCGTCACCGTCGGTGTCTGGGTTATTGGGGTCAGGGTCGAACCCGTCGGGTAGCCCGTCGCCGTCGGTGTCTGGGTTATTGGGGTCAGGGTCGGCACCATCAGGTATTCCGTCGCCATCGCAGTCCGCAGTCATCTCACAACCTGGTTCTTCCTGATCATCAGGGATACCGTCACCATCAGTGTCCGAATCTGGCGGATCTTGTGGCTCAGGAATCAACGGCTCTTGCGGATCGTTGTCTTCAGGTGGCTCCTCAATGGGTGGTGGCTCCGGAGCTGGCGGATTCTCA
>PAVP01000001.1 GCA_002713975.1 Acidimicrobiaceae bacterium
GCTGTTTCTCTGGCCACCGGAATGTCAGCGTTGGAGATTGGCAGCGACATCGGTGCCTCAATTCGAAACCCAGCGCACTACTGCGGAGTCTTTGGGCACAAACCGACCATGGGTCTNATACCTCAAACNGGTCANGCNNCGCCCGGAGTGGAAACAGTCGTCGANATCGCGGTAATGGGNCCCCTTGCTCGCAGCGCAAACGACCTNGATCAAGCTCTNTCTGTGCTCGCCGGNCCAGACGGCTTTGACGCGANNGGGTATCGAANNGAACTGCCCGAAGCAAACAAAAAGTCGCTTACCGANTACAAAGTTGGAGTGTTGCTCGANAGTCCNGCTTGCGCNACGTCTACCGNCCTCATCGACCATTTGCAGCANACAGTTGATGATCTCNCAGNGTTAGGAGTNGANGTAGAGTCAGGCTGCACCCCAGATNGACCAAAACGAATTTTTTGANAACTATTTGTTGTTGCTGCGAGCNNCAAATGGTGTGTCGATAGGAGACGAANCGTTCAATAGGGCGCTNCCGGGTCACGAAGGCTGGGAACGGGGNGAACGTAGCTACCGGAATCTGGTTGATCATGCNGCGCATATGACNCACCGGGAATGGTATGCGCTNCANCAGCAGCGAGAGTTGTATCGAAGAGATTGGNCGGCCTTCTTCGAAGACTTTGATNTGCTCTTATGTCCGGCAGCNGCGTCGACGGCTTTTGTGCATGATCATGAAGGAGAACGCCCAGATCGCACCATCGAAGTTAACGGTCGCCAAGAACCCGTTGTTGACCAATTATTTTGGGCTGGTTGGAGTTGCAGCGTGTACTTACCCAGCACGGTGGCGCCAGTAGGTCTCATCGATGGTTTGCCTGTTGGGTTGCAGATCGTTGCGCCTCACCTCCACGACAGAAGATCAATTCATTTCGCGTCGCTACTTGAAGCCGAAATAGGCGGATTTGTAGCCCCACCCGGTTACGAGAGAATTGGAAGTTAGGCGGCAAAGGAACGCCGCTTCTGGCAGCCTGTTGGTTAGTGGATGACTCAATCGATGACTTACTGGACCTTCTGTCTCTTTCCGAACAAGGAGAGGCAAGATTTGTGGGGCGTGGCTCCGGGCATGCCGGCTACGGCTTGTTCGGTGGACATCAATTAGCGCAGGCGATTGTGAGCGCCTACCGGTCGGTGGATGCCCAGCGTCGACTGCATTCCGTCCACGGCTTTTTTCTGCGCGGTGGCGATGGAAACCAAAGCGTCAGTTATGACGTTGAAAGCATCCGGGACGGACGAGCGTTTTGTCAGCGACGAGTAACCGGCGTCCAAAACGACAAACAAATATTCGATTTAACAGCTTCGTTTCAAACTCCTGAAACTGGCCCGGGTGTGATCACTCCGACACCACCTCGCGGCGCCGAACCTCCTGAAGGGCTCCCGACCTTTGAGGAGTGCATGCAAGAAGTCGGCCCCATCTTTGGGGAGGAATGGTCGGAGGGTCCTCGACCGGTCGAATATCGAATCGAAAATGCTCCCTGGGCTCCGGCCGGACCCTCTGAGCAAGGCGGTATCAATTTTTGGTTCCGGGCGCGGCGTCCCTTAACAGACGAACCGGAAATTCACGCAGCGATCCTTGCGTACATGAGCGACGACTGTGTCGCAGATACCCTCCTGGTCCCGTACGGACGCACTTGGGGTACTGAAGGAACCATGCTGGTTAGCTTGGACCATTCGATGTGGTTTCATTCAGAAGCACGAGCTGACGAATGGATATACGTTGAACAATGGCCAGTCGCAGCTTCAGGAGCCCGTGGTTTGGCCCAAGCCCGAATGTGGCAAAATGGTGAGCTCGTCGCCTCGGTAGCCCAGGAAGCCTTAACGCGTTTCTAATCTTTGTCCGGCCTGCCTGTGAACCACGTGCGCAGCGAGTCAGCCACCCGTTCCAAAGAAGCAAAACATCCGAAGTGACCGGAGTCGGCGAATACCTCCAGAGAACCGGAGGGGAGCCGTTCAGCTATTGATGCAGCCGCAGTCGATGGACGATCTAGGCCAGCGCCTCCGTACGCAACTCGCACGTCTATTTCCACTTGAGGCAAACGATCCCAGCCCAATTGTAGAAATTGTTCAAATGCTTTTGATTCAAGCAACGGGTTACATGCCAATTCGATCGAACCGTCGGAGCGATCAAAGAAACCGTGACGGACGTACGCCTCCAAACAATCAGGGTGCACCTCGTTTAACGGAGGGCGAGTGCTGTACCGATCGATTACTTCTTCACGAGAAGGAAAAATGGAGCGTCGACGTTTCGTCGCCTCAACGAAATCAATTGATCCTTCGGGCCGATCTTCCGTGCGTTCGAAAAGAATCGGTTCATAAACCCATGCTCGCTCGAATGCATCAGGACGCACNAGGCTCGTGAGAATGCTCGTGGCACCACCCATTGAATGGCCGACCACCCACGCGTCTNGAAGATTGAAAGCGTCCACCACCGATGCAAGGTCCGCGACCATGCGATGATCGAAAAAATCGATGTCCGAGGGATTGGTCGTTGCCCCGTGAGCGCGTAAATCGACACAAATCGCTCGAAATTCGCCGCCGATCCTNTCGATTATTGGCTCCCACATTCTAGAAACAAGACCTGTCCCGTGAACGAATAGTGTCGGATGTCCCGGGCCGCCGTAATCGTGAACGGCGACNTGGACCTGGTCTTCAGAAGAGACGAAATGGCTGTGNGGTTCATGCATAGANAGGAGCCGTTCAGGCAACGATATTTTGGGTGNGTAAATCGTCGATTTCGCTTTGGTTGANCCCCAATTGGNTAAGTATCTCGTCAGTGTGNTCNCCTTTNCTTGGCGAATGGCGAGTTAAAGCTGTNGGAGTTCCACTGAACTTTGCGGGCGGTTTNACTGTCCTGATTGGCCCNGCCGTGGGATGCGTTTCGGTAATGATGATGTCGTTATGAAGAACCTGCGGATCGTCAAATACCTCTTGGCGCGAAATCACTCTGGCACACGGCACATCTGCCGCCTCTAACGCCGCTAACGCATCGTTAGTCGACATAGTTTCGAGTGTTGCCGCGAATTCAGATCTCTGGGCATCAGCGTTTTGTAAGCGCGCATCACGGGTGGCGAAGCGCGGGTCCTCAGCTAGTTCAGGCCTCCCCAATGCTTCACAGGCACCCTTGTACTGGTCAAAGTTCACCCAATTGGCGGCAATTTGACCGTCAGCGGTATCCCATGGTTCATACCATTCGCTGTAGGTCGGCGCGGGATCACCTTCAGGGAGTGATTCGTTCCAGAAAACTTCCAACCACATCCAATGAAGCATTGCGTCGAGTAACGCAAGTTCAATATGTTGACCCCCGGCTCCGTTAGAACGTGCAACTAATGCTGCAAGCACAGCGTTTGTTCCAGCCATTGCCGTCGTTTTATCGGCGACCACAGCTTTAACGTATGTGCCATTTTGGGCTTCAGCCATGCCTGAAATAGCTTGGATAATTGGGTCGTAGACAGGTCGACCCGCGTACGGTCCNTTTTGCCCAAAACCGGACACAGAGAGATACACCAAATCTGGATTGACCGCAGACAACGCCTCGTAGCTNATTTGTAGACGCTCNGCGACTCCTGGTCGAAAGTTCTGTATGAACACGTCGGCTTCTGAAACCAGNCGCAACAAAATGTCGCGCCCAGCNTCGGAACGAATGTCGAGGTCCATTCCCCTCTTATTTCGGTGCATATGAACCCAACACCCAGACTGGTCTCCGCTGACAGCGCCGGTCATACGCATCACGTCGGGAACACCAACTTTTTCAATAAAAACCACCTCGGCTCCTAATTCAGCCAGCCAAGAACTCACCCACGGCCCAGCAACGGCGCTAGATACGTCAACGACTGTTATGCCGGCTAATGGGCCATGGCTAGCTGCTTTTGTGTCCTTCACTGGGTCAGGCTCCGGGGTTCGAGTGCTTCGTGATGAAATCTACTGCCGCTCGGTTCCACCCTTTTGGATCGTGAGCGTTGACTGCGTGAGAGGCCGGTAGGTCAACGATCTCAACTCCAGGGATGAGTCTTACTTGAGGCAAATGTTTTTGGAAGCGTTGCTCTTCGATGCCGTTGGTGAATAGAACCGGGACGGAAATCTCTTGCAACGAGTTTCCTAAAGGTAATGCGAAGTTCGTGATGCGAAACGAAGAAGAGATGCCTTTGGCGGAATGTTCGCTGAATTCCTGATCCAACAAGCTGAGTGTTTCATCTGCGATGCGTTTCGAACGCCCCGGGTTGATCCAGTTGTCACGAAGGCATTCAACGCCCTCCTCGTCCACCTGGTCAGCAATTTTGCTTACCATTGTCCGATTGCGCTCCTGCCATTCAATTGGGTCGGCGAAGCCTGACGCTGAGTTGGTGATAACCATCCCTGCAACCCTGTGAGGGCGCGCAACGGCATAATGCATGACGAGCGCGGCACCCATTGATTGACCTACGAGCCAAACGGTGTCGACACCTAGTTCCTGGCGGATCCGATCGAATTCTTGGACGTACCCCGAGGGTTCATATTGAGCAGGGTCGTCTGGGCTGGGTGAACGCCCATGTCCCCACAATTCGATGACCACCGGTCGACAAACTTCTTGCAGAGCAGAGAGATTGTCATTCCAATAGGAGCGACTACCCAAAGCCCCGTGAACCAAAAGGGCAACTGGGCCATCCCCTTGATGGACTACGGCATGTAATTGTTGGTCGTTCACTGCCAGCCATCATGGCATTACAAAGAAGGTAATTGTCCTATCGTCGATCTGGAATTAGCTGGTAGTGGGGCTTTCGCGGAGGCCGAGAGTCGCGTGAACAAGCAATACGGCGAGCACTAAACAACCCCCTGTGATTGCTCTACCTGAAATTGTTTCCCCGACGACCCAAGCTGCGAACAGTGGGCTTAACGCGGTTTCTCCCAAGATGAGAAGTGCAGTTTCTGGGCTTGGCAATAGGCGACCGCCCAAAGTGATGAGCGCCATAGCTGTAGGCAGAATGATCAGGCCAAGTAAAAGTAAGAATGCGAGATCTTTGGAGGACAACGCTGCGCTGGTCCCCGCAAATGCCAAAGCGATGCAACCTAAGAACCCGCCGCAGGCTGCTGTTGGCAGCATGTCGAGGTGTTTGTTCATCCTGATAATTGTCAGATTGGCGGAGAAGCCGAGGGAACAGCACAGAGCAAAAAGGTTTCCGTCGTCCAGAAGTCCTCCCGACGCGCCGCCCACGGCTATAGCAACTCCGATCAACGCGAAGGGCATCGAAAGGAGTGTCCGACGAGCGACAGCTACTCCTGCCACGGTTCGGGTCCAAATAGCAGCCCAAAAGGGTGATAGGGCGAGTATTANCAACACGTTTGATACGGGTGCGCGATCCACTGCTACTACGAACAGAATGGTCCCCGACCCGGACAAGATGCTGCTGACTATGCCCCAGGGCCCAAGTGACGTGACAAGCTGAGGAAGTCTTCGTTTGTAGCGACCCAAAAGAAAGACGCTTAACGAAAGCCCGAGGAGCCCTGTCCTCCACATGGCGTTAGTCATGCTCGGCGCGTCAACGAGTCGAACAAANGTCGCATCAGGGATGATGGCCGCAACTCCGAGAGAAGTGAGCAGTAGACCTCGTCGATGTTCTGAAGTCGCCACCCTTAGGTTCGGTCCAAGTGAATTGGAAACATTTCGCGAATTAATTGATCANCGGCTGGGTCGATATGTGACGAAGGCGGGAGCGACAAGATCTCGTTAACCCTGTGATGGGCGCGTTGGCGAACGTCTAACGAATTCTTTGCTACTTCGCCGACAATTCCTGTGATCACGATCGAACCCTCTGGTTCGCTGAGTCATAGAAACTCTTAATGCTTGGAGTTACGGCGCGTCTGCGCGTGCCAATTTCGATCTGCCAGTCCCCAGAATCCAACCAGGACTGATCAACGCCGCTTGGGTTGTTGAGATAGGCCATCGAGAGGCAACGATCTTGGGTGTGGCTCCACATACCACCAGTGGTCCGCCCGACATAAACACCGTCCCGAAAGATGGGGTCGTCGTGATAGCTGATGAGCTCCGGGTCCTCAATTCGCAATTGGATGAGACGCTTTGCTCGAGGCTGATCTTTTTGCGCTAACAGTGCCTCACGTCCTATGAATCCACCGGGTTTTTGCCATGCGACGGCGAAACCAAGGCCAGCCTCAAGTGGAGTGTCCTCATCGGAGATGTCGTGACCCCAATGGCGGTACCCGGCTTCCAAACGCAACGAATTCATCGCGTGAAATCCGGCGTGGCGCAGGCCGAAAGAATCACCGCTGGCGATGATTTCCTCATAGACAGAATTTGCTTCGTTCGCGGGGATGTACAACTCCCAACCGAGTTCACCTACATAACTCATACGCAAGGCGTTGCAAGGAACTCCGGCAATATTGATCAGGTTCATAGACCCGAAAGGGCAAGATCCGTTTGAAAGATCGAAATTCGAGATTGTTTGCAAAAGATTGCGAGAGTGAGGACCCATCACACCTAAGACGCTCCAGTCGTCTGTGATGTCGGAGATCTCAACGGAGCGACCGCGACAGGCTCGACGTAGCCACGCCCAGTCACGTGTTTGGGATGCAGCACTCGTGACAACCCAGAACTCGTCGCTGGCGAGTCGGGTAACGGTGAGGTCGGCTTCAATGCCACCTCTCTCGTTGAGCCACTGGGTATACACGCCCCTTCCGGGAGCCACATCAATCGAGTTGGCGCTGAGCTGTTCGAGAACCTCAAGAGCTTCGGGCCCTCGCACAGCGAACTTCGCGAAAGAACTTTGGTCGAAGAGTCCGACGGCGTTGCGCACGGCGTCACATTCGGCTCGCATGTTGTCATGCCAGTTCTGTTTCCCGTATGAATACTGATATTCACGATCCTGACCATCGTTGGCAAACCAATTTGGGCGCTCCCAACCGGCTGTTTCACCNAAGACGGCTCCAGCGTTATCCAACGCGTCGTGGAGCGAACTTTTTCGCGCTCCTCGAGCNGACTCGTACTGTCGGAANGGCCAATGCATTGCATACAAGAGACCCAACGACTCCGAGATTCGTTCCTTNAGGTAAGAACGATCGTTTTGGAAAGGAAAAGAGCGACGTATATCGGCACCGGAAAGATCCATGGGCGGATATCCGTCGACAATCCAGTCCGCAAGAACCCATCCAGCACCGCCAGCTGTTTGAATACCAACCGAGTTGAAACCCGCCGCTACGAAGCATCGGTCAACTTCGGGCGACTCGCCCAGATAAAAAGTTCCGTCTGGGGTGAAGGCCTCAGGGCCATTGAAGAACAGTTGCAGCCCGGCATCAGCCAGAGATGGCATTCGGCGGCATGCAGCTTCGAAGATCGGTCCGATGTGATCCCAATCTTCGGGTAGCGTGCCGAAACAAAAATCTCGAGGAACACCATCAAGATTCCAGATCTTTGCTTTCGGTTCGAAGAACCCAGCCATGATCTTTCCTGTCTCTTCCTTGAAATAGGTGTAATTGCTGGGATCACGAACTATCGGCATGCCCCGCTCAGCACCTTCGAGTGGTTCGGTAACGATGTAGAAGTGTTCACATGCTTGGAGGGGTACGTTCACTCCGATTGTCTCGGCAAGGTGCCGTGTCCACATTCCAGCAGCCATCACGACTGTTTCAGCTTCAACGGTATGGCCGTCTTCGGTTTCTACGCCGNTGCAGGTGTCGCCGTCCTTGAGGAGTCGTTGAACTGCAACTCCTTCAACGATTGTCGCTCCGCCTTGGCGGGCGCCCTTAATCAACGCCATTGTTGTATCAACAGGTGACGTTTGGCCATCTTTAGGAATGAATAGCGCTCCGACCAGGTCGTCGGTGCGCAACAAAGGGACCTTCTCTTGCAGCTCGTCCATATCGATTTCACGAATGTCGACACCAACAGTTGACGCCATCGAAATCCCGCGACGCATCTCTTCCCAACGCTCNAGGTCCGACGCAACCGAAATAGAACCAGGTGCCCTGTAACCAGTTGCTTGACCAGTTTCGTCTTCGAGTTCTTCAAATAGACGATTNGAATATGTGGCCAGTTTGGTNAGGGAGTGCGTCGGCTTGAGCTGTGANACGAGACCTGCGGCGTGCCAAGTTGTCCCACCCGTCAGTTGGCCCTGCTCCAAAAGGAGAACATCGGTAANTCCTCGTTTCGTCAAGTGGTACGCGATGCTCGCACCAATGATGCCTCCACCTACGACTACTACTTGTGCTCGATCCGGTAGGNCAACAGACATGGTTTGGTAAATCTAGACGCGTCCTTGGTCAGCGGAGATACTTCTTGACGCATCGTTGTGTTGGCGATGGAAAGATATGGCAGCAGCCATGCCGGACGATAGGGGAGAGAAGATGCAGCTTGACTTGGACGGAAGACGGGCAGTCGTAACAGGGGCCAGTTTGGGAATAGGCGCAGCGACTGTTCGACTCTTGGCGGATATGGGAGCAGAAGTTGAATTTTGTGCACGCAACAGGGACGCTGTAGAAGACCTAGCGGCGTATCAACCATCGCGTGACGGATCGGTCAATGGTCACGTAGCAGATATGGGCGATCGACAATCGGTTGAGGAGTTCTTGTCACAAGTAAGCGACCGAGGGCCTGTATCGATCCTAGTGAACAACGTTGGAGCCTCACCGTCTCGCAACTTCCAATATATGAGTGACGAAGAATGGGCCGAGCTTCACGAATTGAACCTGATGTCAGCGGTGCGATGCACTAGGCATTTCCTGCCTGATATGCGTGACCAAAAGTGGGGTCGAGTGATCATGATTGCCAGCGGCGCAGCGAAATACCCTGGAGCGGCGCTGGTTGATTATGCGGCGACGAAGGCAGCGATGGTGGCTACCGGCAAGGCGTTAGCCGGAAAATATGGGAGAGATGGCGTGCTCGTTAACTCGGTGCTCCCTGGATTGATCCATACCGCTATGTGGGATCGGGCCGCCGGAGAAGTCGCCGATGCCGCTGGNACTTCAGCTGAGGAAATTCTGGCCAACAACTCTAAGAGCGTNCCAGTTGGACGCTATGGAAGCGCTGAGGAAGTAGCNAACGTTATTGCCTTCNTATGTTCCGATGCGGCGTCCTACGTGAATGGCGCAGCGATAGACGTCGACGGTGGCCAAGGCACTCACGTCTGATTGGTCGGCTGTTCTCGGCTCTTAACTTTTAGAAACCCTCCGGCCGTTGGAAGCCTCCAAGAGCTTGTTGCAGAAACCGACCAGCTGCCAACGTTGTGCGGTCTTCAAGAAATGGCCCCGCTATCTGAACGCCAACGGGCTTTGAGTCAATTTGACCGATGGGAACAACGGTTGCTGGAAGCCAGGAGACCCCTGTGAGGCCCATCCATTTGAGTTGGTCTGTGTAAGGCCGTTGTTGGTCATCTACTTGGATTGTTCGACCAGTAAAAGGGCTTGAGTGATCGTGTCGAATCGCCTCAGTCAAAGTCACTGGAAGCAGGACGACATCGAACGACTCAAAAAATTCTCGCCAACGATTCCTTTGTTGGAGGCGCCGCTCATGCCAACTCAACCATTCCCGATGACGCATTGAGGCATACCAAATCCCGAGTTCCCCCTGAGGTTCCTCCTTGCTGGCTGCTTGCTCTTCAATCTCAGACAAGGTCCATGTACCAGCCTCCGCTGCTGACAGGAGATGCCGGAAAGTGTCGACCGCTTTTTCAAACGTGAAACTCGGTCGAGCCTCATAATCAACATGAGCTCCAGCTTCTTCGAACGCTGCCGCTGCTTTCAGTAACAGATTTCTGTACGCGTCGCTGATAGGTGCAGCTTCCTCGTCAATCCACACGGCGACACGAAAATTCTTGACGTCTTCGTGCCGGGCCGGAGGCAATGTAAGGGAGTATGCGAGTTGATTCCAACTATCAGGACCCGCCAAAATATCGAGAGCGATTTCCAAATCATCGACATCTCGAGCCATTGGCCCGGCGACAGCGATATCGGCCTGACTGAGAGTCCCAGGCATTCCCGGGATTTGCCCGAGTGCGGAGACAACTCCATAACTCGGTTTGTGGCCACACACGCCTGACCAGTGGCAAGGGATACGAATTGAACCCCCAATATCTGATCCCAATTCAAGTGGCGTGTATCCGGCAGCCAGCGATGCCCCAGAACCGCCCGACGAACCACCAGGGGTGCATTCGATGTCATATGGGTTGGCTGTTGTGCCATAAACCTTGTTATACGACTGAAGGTCACCGGCCCAGATTGGGAGGTTGGTTTTTGCGTACACAATCGCCCCCGCGTCTTTGTAACGGGCGACCGGGTCAGCGTCTCGATCAGGTACGAAATCAGCTAACTCAGGTGCCCCCGAAGTGGTGATAACGCCTTCTGTTTGGAAGCTGTCTTTAATCGTTATCGGCACTCCGTGAAGCGGACCCAGCTGATCCCCACGAGCAACAGCTTGGTCAGCTTGATCTGCTGCATCGAGTGCCCGTTCGGCGTCTAGCGCGACTACCGCGTTGATGGGACCATCCAACTGGTCGACACGAGCCAATGCTGCTTCTAGCAACTCTCGGCTCGACACGTCGCCGGAAGCGATTGCGGCAGCTGTCTCGGCTGCAGTGCTATAGGTATGTTCAGTCACGGACACCCTCCATGGTCGAATTCACGACTGGTATGTCACGTTAATAGCTTTCGAAGTTGATCAACACAGAAATACTCGAATCCAAAGATCGCAGNGGGTGGCCTTGTAATTAGAGGTCNAAATAGTGAATTATCTTGTGAGTCTCTAAGAGGGGAAAGAGATCAATGTTGTCTCCATACCGAGTTCTNGATCTAACGGACGAAAAAGGGCAGTTGGCTGGCGCGATGCTTGCCGATGTCGGGGCCGAAGTAATTCTGATCGAACCACCAGAAGGCTCTGCCTCCCGGACCCTTGGCCCGTGGGTCAAAGGAAAAGAAGGTGACCCCGAATCGTCACTGAGATTCTGGGCTTATAACCGTGGCAAAAAAAGTGTGACCCTTGACCTAACCACAGACGCAGGGCGACAAGAGTTACTTGAATTGGTGTCAGGAGCTGACCTTCTCATTGAATCCAATGCGCCTGGTGAACTAGCNAGCCAAGGACTCGGATTCGATGACCTTCNCGCAGTGAACTCCGCACTCGTCGTAACGTCCATTTCTGCATTTGGTCAGAATGGACCCAAATCCGGATGGGCTGCTACGGACTTAACGGTCGGTGCAGCATCAATGGTGAATACCTTGGTCGGTGACAGCGACCGCGCACCACTTCGAGTCCCACTTGACCAAGCATGGATGCATGCAGCCGCCGAAGCTGCTGCGGCGAGCCTGATCGCGCTACATGAACGTGTTCGATCNGGTCAGGGTCAACACGTTGATGTCAGTGCCCAACAAGCTTTCAACGCCGCGACCATGTCGCTATCTCTAGCNCATTTGTACAATGCGCAAGAATCACAACGATTTAGNGGAGGAGCAACGCTGGGGCCCTTCAGNGTCCGCCTACGAGCCCCGGCNTTAGATGGCTACGTNTCCCCAACAATCTTGTTCGGCGGCGGAATTGGTCCCTTTGGNAAACGCCTCTTCGAGTGGATTCACGAAGAAGGAATGTGCGAAGACAGCGACCTTGAAATCGATTGGATCGACTTCGTNGAGGGCGTGATGACGGGACGCATCGGCCTAGGTGAATACGACCGCATTCAAAACATCGTTGCTGAGTTCACTGCCACCAAGACCAAGAAGGAACTACTCGACGCAAGCTTAGAGAAACGACTACTGATCGTTCCCATCTCAACGGTCGAAGACATAGTCGAAGAAGAACACTATTCGGCNCGAGAGTTTTGGGCCGACGTGGAACACGACGACGGTTNAACTGTGCGATACCCNGGTGCTTTCGCAAAAATGGGGGAGACGCCGCTCCAGATTGACTCCCCACCGCCTCATATAGGGCAACACAATGACGAAGTCCTCGGGACAACTCGATCAATGGAACTTCAAGAATCNGANAGTCCAAGCGACGGTAGCGANCTACCTCTATCGGATGTGAAAATTCTTGACCTCATGTGGGTTATGGCTGGTCCCGCCTCAACNCGGGTGTTGACTGACTGGGGGGCAACCGTCATCCGAGTCGAGTCGTCGAACAAGGTTGAGACGGCTCGAACAATTCAGCCGTTTCTCAACGACGAGGGAGGCGCGGATAACAGTGGACTGTTTCAGAACATGAACGCTGGTAAGACNGGCCTGACATTGGACATGTCGAAACCGGAAAGTAAAGAAGTAATTCTTGATCTCGTTCGATGGGCTGATGTTGTTTGNGAGTCGTTTTCGCCGAGAGCAATGGCGTCGTGGGGNCTGAGTTACGANGATTTACGCGAAGTAAATCCCAGCATCATCATGGCTAGCAGTTGTCTGTTCGGCCAAAGTGGNCCACTCTCAGCGCTCGCCGGGTTCGGGACCATGGGCGCAGCAATGTCGGGTTTCTACGCGATGACCAGCTGGCCAGACCGTGACCCGGCAGGTGTTTTCGCTGCCTACACCGACTATGTCGCCCCGAAGTTNTTGAGCACCGCTATCTTGTCGGCGCTNGATCACTGCAGACGAACCGGCGAAGGTCAACATATTGATCTTTCTCAGGCCGAGGCCTCAATGAATTTTCTGGCTCCCGCAGTTCTCGACTACGTCCTAAACAACGAACTACCGGANAAAATTGGGAACAGTCACCCTGTGATGGCGCCGCACGGCACTTTCCCNAGTCAGGGTGACGACCGGTGGGTGGCCGTTGCATGNGANACGGAGGAACACTGGCATNCTCTGTGTGAAGTCGTCGGATTTGGGGATGAATACCTGAACCTAGGGCTGGAAGAACGTCGAAATAGGAGCACCGAAATAGAGGAGGTCATCAGCGACTGGTCNGCAGGACTGACAGGAGTCGAAGCCCAGGAGCTGTTGCAAGCAGCNGGAGTGCCTGCGCATCAATTACAGAACTCCGAAGATCTAGCGAACGATCCGCAACTTCAACATCGTCGTCATTTCCGTGAAGTGGCGAGCGCCACCAACGGGACGATGTTTGTTGAAGGNACTCGCTTTCAAATGTCGCGCAGCACCGACGAAATCACTGACAGTGGTCCAACCTATGGGCAACACACTTTCCAGGTACTGGAAGAAATTCTGGGATATGACGCCGACCGGATAGCAGAGTTAGCTGTTGCCGGTGTCTTGGAATAAAACAGTCCGCTTATGGCGGTGTGGCCGCAGCGGTTTGCCCTGTTAAACCGCGATAGTTGCGATCCAAAAACCAACGCTGGTAGTCACCATAAGTAATCGGTTCATATCGACTAGGAGTTTGTGGCGACACCGTTGTAGGGACAGGGTCAATAACGGCGTCNTCCCTTGCCCCGTAGAAGAACGGCATCGCGTAGCGATCAACATTGGACAAATTGCTTGCTCGATGCGCGGTAGATAAGTAGCGCCCATTAGTCCACCTCTTCAACATGTCTCCGCTGTTGACGATAAAGGAGCAAGGAACATCCGGCGGCTGGATCCAATCATGCCCGGTGGGACGCACCTCAAGACCAGGAACGTCGTTGGCTGGCAAGAAAGTAAAGATCGAACTGTCAGTGTGAGGAGCTAAACCCCATTCGTTGTCGCTGTAATCCATAACCGGATAGTGCGACATTCGAAGGGTCACGCTTGGAACATCGAAGTCGCCGGCAAAAAATTCAGCGTCTAGTTCGAGTGAAATTGCCAAGAGCGGCAACAAGGAAGNAGCTAGTCCCTGCATCGCTTGAATGTAGGCGGCGGTCAAGTCTTCGAAACCTTCGAGGTGGGGATACNGGTTGCCTTCNAGGTAGCCGCCCTCATGAACGAAGAAGGCTTCGTTCTGGTTTGGTTTGCGAACCTCNCCGGCTATCTCACTTGCGTAAGAGGTACCCGCGCCCATACCGAGATAGCCNCCGTGGGTGCGNTCCATGGTGATGGCATCTTTTTGNGATTGAGGAAGCGCATGNAACTGGCGTGTCGCATCATAAACAGCCTCCACCATCGACCATGGAACGCCATGGTTGATTATGGAGAAAAACCCCGTTTNCTCAAGAGCTTTCCCTAAGTCGACAGCCAAGGCGTTGATACCGCGCTCGTCGCCGTCGAGGAGCGGTTGAAGATCTAGCACGGGAATTANTTCCATCGGAGTCAGATCAGTTGACATGGGTCCCCCTCAACCTTTCCTACAAATCTAGGACAAAGACCTGCGCCCAATGTGAANGCGGTTGTTTANGCCGGGTCGATTGTTACTTCGCGTTCAACAAACTTCCAGCCGCTCTCTGTTCGAGAGAGGCGATCTCTGTACACACCGGTTGCTCTGAAGAGGGCCGAGTCGCCCTGGCCGGCGCTATNCGCGTTCAGNTAGCACTGCATCGTCGCAGCNTCACCGCTTCCTTCAATGANGAGATTCCAATTCCAGTGTCGAGCTCGGCCTTGATTGATTGCGAAATGCGATTCAGCGTAAGCGCGAAGNGCATCCTTGCCTTCATGTTTTCCGCCNAATGGAGCACCATCAGGAAGTCCCACGCAACTGAACGTGCCGTCGGCTGTGAACGTATCTACCCACTCATCAATGTGACCGAAATCAACGGCAAAGTTGTATCGGGCTAGTAGCTGCCGAATTTCTTCATAATCACTTGGTTGTAGCGCCATCAGTGAACCTCCATTTCACGCCCACGTTAGGGGCTTCTGGTAGGGCGTGTCATCCGGNCGATAGTTCGTGAAGATCTGCTGAAATTTCGCCAACCTGGATNCGAAGNTGCTTCAAGACGCTGACACCGTCCTTTTGTGCTTTCCACTCGCGTCGCTTCATGCGCTCTAATCGGTCGCAAATAGAACCGAGCACCCTTTCGATTTCATGAGGCGCAAAGGTGTGTGCTGTCGGATCACCGAGATGCACAGCTATATCTTGCAAACGGGATCGGAGGAGATCCAAAAGATGTTGGCTCTCTTCNCGCGTTGAACGCGGAACGCGCGGTGACAGAGTCCGAAAAAAATAGTCAATGTCTGCTGGAGTNAGTCGGGANAGGTCAAGACCCGCGATGTGATCGGATCTGTTCATTGACCGGCCTTGGAACCGCTCAACTGACTAACTCCGCAACCCGATTCGCAGCGTCGATCCCCGAGTTGAACGCGCCTTCAACTTTCGGTCCATTGAANGCTTCGCCAGCAATGACCAAAGAGGGTTCTTGTCCCCAGNTCGCAGACGACTCGGGAAGTACCTCTACCGGACCGGCGTAACGCCATCTAGTGATCGAATGACCAACAACGTCTCCGACTTCAACCCAACTTCCCGCCNGCTTTATCGCAAAGTTCATGACTGNTTCATCGGGTTGATCCCACAGGTCGAGGCTCGCGTCGTTGGATAGGTGAATTGTTAGNGCGGGCCGCGAACTGACTCCCTTTTGGTAGTTGTCGNTGATGAAAGCNAGATCTTGATCNTCNNAGAGNTGTATGCCNCCATCTTCAGGCATTCCTCTCAGCGGGCTCTTCAAAACCAGCAACACTGCAATGGTGCGCTTGTATNGGACCGCCTCTAGCCGACCCATGAGGTCCGATGGNGGCTCGAAGCCAGAATTTCTGGCAAGCGCGACGCTCACCGGAATGGGAGGGGTCAAGATAATTCCCGAAGTGGAGAGTTGACCAAGATCGACCACCGGTGACTCCAAATGCACCCTTGCCTCAGACTTACCCAGGAGCCACGCGGCCAAAGCAGTCATATCAGGAACACCTCGCCANCTCTCATAACCATCCGGGGCTTCCCCGAACCCATGTGTCCAGACTCTGGTAGCACCTTCAGTTTCGGCAGCTTCAACCAAAGTTCGAAATTCGTTTCCTCGAGTAGTGAAGAATTGTGCACCNTGATCAAANACGGCTCCACCCAACTGAGACCGAGCCATCCNCCCNCCGACATTTGNGTCGGNTTCATACACGTCGGCGGCTACTCCCAATTGNCTTAAACGATACGCGGCGGCAGCCCCAGNGATACCGGCTCCGATGATGGTGATGTGCGGAGACGCNTTCGACATGATTTGAACTTACTCNGACAGCNATAGGAGTTCGTTGGTACGGTGCAATTCATTCGTAAATCCGAAAGGAAACAGATGCGAGCTTGGCGACTGAGCGAATTAGGGGACCCGTGGGATGTCTTATCCCTGCAAGANGTTGAATCTCCATCACCCGGGANNGGAGAGGCACGGGTCCAGGTTTCAGCNAGTGACTTAAACTTCGCNGACATTCTTCAATGCCAGGGGCAGTACCAAGTGCGCTTAGACCCNCCGTTTACGCCTGGAATGAGTGTNGCTGGCACNGTGGTGGAAGTAGGTTCCGACTGNGAATTACAGGTCGGTGATCGTGTCTTGGGGATGACCGCNTCAGGTTGGGGTGGTTACGCCGAAGAGGCCTTGGTTCGTGGCCATGAGATGCGAATTGTTCCTAATGATGTTTCGTTGTCTGCCGCCGCAGCGATGAATGTGATCTATGGAACTGGTTGGACCGCTCTCCATCGGCGTGGACAAATGCAACCCGGTGAGACAGTGCTGGTTCTAGCGGATGCTGGAGGAGTTGGTTCTGCGGCTGTGCAGATGGCAAAAGCTCATGGTTGCACGGTCATCGCAGCTGCTGGTGGCCAGGACAAGGTTGAAGTGTGCAGATCGCTCGGAGCCGACGTCGTCGTCGACTACAACTCTGAGGATTTGTACGAGAAGGTGATGGACGCAACCTCAGGTCGAGGCTGCGACCTTATTTATGACCCAGTCGGAGGAGAATTTTTTGATATAGCGCGTCGACTCGTGGCTTGGGAGGGNCGNTTNCTNGTCGTNGGGTTNGCNAGCGGNGACATACCNANNGCCCCAGCGAACCACGTGCTNGTGAAAAACTATTCANTCGTCGGTGTNCATATGGGTGGATACAANGGCCGCATGGANGACGTNCTTGACCANTGCTANGACGAACTTTGGGAGCTNGTTGGCTCAGGTGCCTTAGCTCCATTAGTTAGCAAAGAGTTGCATCTCGAANATTTGATGGATGGGTTGATTGATTTGTCGAGTCGTAAGACGACCGGTCGAGTGATGCTTCGCCCAGATATGGACTGACAGANGNTCAGGTTTTATTCGAGGAAATNCGTACTTCCCCGACAGNAGTTCCAGNCCAATTTCGNAAAATCTTTGGCGACGCAAATTCGATACAACCCAACCGGTCCAAGATCCATTCCGCAGCCATTTCTGCGGCGCGAGCTTGACCATCTCGGGCTTTGAGGGCGAAAGCAAAACCATTCCGCAAATCGACGCCACAAAANACCCCTTCAGCTCCCGTTTTCACTGCNGCATCTCCGCTGGATGCGTCCATGAGACGTGTNCACGCGCGATCTGTTCCGGCGACCAGAAACGGTTCGTCGGTCATGGCCTGCAACAGNCGTTTTCCTGATCCACGNGCACGGAGTTGTGACCAGCCACCGGCTAAATGGTTCAGTGGAATAGACCAAACAGGCACNCCGCAACCATCTACGCCAGGCGTCTGGTCGCTGAGATCGATCCGACAAAAATCTTCCACGGCGGGCGTAACAAGACGNTTCATCACAGGATGGCTCGGTGAGATGTATCCCGAGACGTCTGCATCGCAATGCTGGGACATCGCAACAAAGCCGGCGTGTTTGCCAGAACAATTGTTGTGACGACTGTCGGGTTCGATACCGGCAAGAACTAGGTCGCGGGCAGCCTGNGGNTTTGATGGCGCATGAGCACCGCACTCAAGAACAGCATGAGAAAATCCCATCATGTCGAGCCAACGGTCAACCACTTGGACATGACGAGGCTCGCCGTTATGACTCGAACAGGCGACAGCCAGTTGTTCGGTGTTTAGACCTGCCGAATCAGCAATACCTTCAGTGATCAAAGGTGTTGCTTGGATAGGTTTCAGAGATGACCGAGGCAAAGTCGGTCGATTTGCCTCGCCCCAACCGTCAACCAATTTGCCCGTGCTATCAACTAACGCAATATCGACCAGATGAATGCTTTCAACAGCTGAACCCCGAGTGACCTCAACAACGAGTGGATCGTTCACAGCACCAGTCTTTCAGAGCGCACTACCTGCAGTGCTGCAACAATTGGATCTGTCGAAAGGTAACGCATGGGAACACTAGAGGGACGACTTGCGCTGGTAACCGGGGCGAGTCGCGGAATAGGTGAACATTGCGCTCGTTCACTAGCAGAACAGGGAGCCCGAGTGGCTTTGGCCGCGCGATCAGAACAAGATTTATTGCGGGTGGCTGAAGACCTTCCGAACGATCCTGTTGTTCTTACCGCTGACTTGGCCCAGCCCGGTGCGGGTGGCGAACTTGCAGTCGCAACGCTTGAAGCCTTAGGAGGAATAGACATCCTTGTCAATAATGCGGGGGTCAGTGAAATCAAAGGTCAAGATGAAATGATCATGCGACTCAACTATCACGCACCCCTCGAAACTACTAAGGCATTGGTTCGTCAAATGGCTGAACGTGGCCACGGCTCAGTAATCCACATGTCNTCTGTAGCNGGTGCCACAGGTGTCGCCGAACTNCCCACGTACGGTGCGACCAAAGCCGCCCTGGACTCACTGACTCGAAGCCAAGCCGCACAATTCGGCAAACACGGAGTNCGAGTCAACGCAGTCGCGCCCGGGTTAATCATCACCGAAATGTGGGAAGAAGGCAGAAAAACTCCGGGACTTGCAGAGGGNCTCGCAGGTCACATCGCTTTAGGAAGATGGGGAGAACCTCAAGAAATCAGTTCGGTCGTGGCGTTCCTGGCTAGTGATGCGGCTAGCTACGTGACGGGCCAAACAATCATCGTAGATGGAGGATTCCACGGAGTCACCGCCTGGGGTGACTACTTCTAGGTGCTCTAGTTACGACTTATGACATAACCAACAGATTCACGGTCCCACGTGTCCCCAGTCACGCCGGCATCACGAATCGCTTGTTTTCGTATTTTTCCCGAAGCTGTTTTGTCCAGTTCGGTCACAAACTCGAGGTATCGCGGNACCGTGTGACGCGGCATCCTCGGAACACACCAATCTAGGAATNCTGTTGGATCCGGTGCAGGTCCGTCAATCGCCAGAACTGCCTTAATTTCATCCTCGCCACCAGCACCTGGGACCCGTAAACCAACGGCCGCCGATTCCACGACAGATGGGTGTTCGTTGAGGGCCTGTTCGAGTTCATACGACGAGATATTTTCCCCTCGCCGACGAATACGGTCTTTAATTCGATCAACAAAGAACAGTCTTCCTTCTGAGTCCATTCGACCGGCATCGCCAGTGTGGAACCAAAGATTGCGCCACGCTTCGACTGTCTTGTCAGGCATATTGAAATAGCCGACATTGAAACAGAATGGCACTTTCGGTCGGACCAAAATTTCGCCGATGTTGTCTCTTGGTAATTCAGNGTCAGTTTCGGGGTCAGCAATTATTACGTCAAAGAATTCGCTCAAAGGCGGCCCGGCGCATCCAGCCATAACAGGGTCTTCAAGGTCGCTGTAGGTGACCATGTTTACCTCGGTCATCCCGAAACCTTGCCGTAACTTGACACCGAAACGGTCTTGCATCGCCACCCCCCATTCCTCTGCCACGGGAATCGCAAGAATTCGGGTCAACTTGTGATCTCGATCGTGTGGCGATTCGGGACTTCGGAAAATGAACTCAGGCATAACCCCGAGAGCGTTGGTGACTGTTATTTGTTCTTCGCGGACAATGCTGAGCCAATCCGTGACGCTGAAACGTTTGGTTACGTGACATGAGTTGCCAGCGAGGAGCGAGGCATAGGCTTGCATGAACAAGCCGTTGGCATGAAACAAGGGCATGCAGCAGAAGTAGCGGTCGTCTTCAGTTAGTTCCATCGCGGCAACGGTGCCCAAAGCGAACAGGTAGCAGTGCCCTTGGGGCATTAAGACGCCTTTAGAAGGGCCTGTTGTCCCTGAGGTATACATGATTGTGCATACGTCACTAGGGGTGGGGTCGGACAACGCTTCCATATTCGGTTCGGTGTTGAGCAGCGAATCCATGCGTACCAGAGGTATGTCGGCGAGGGCGCCGGGGGGGACTGCACGGGTGGAGGTTCCGTCGCTTACCCCGATGACTGTTT
Organism: Acidimicrobiaceae bacterium; assembly: GCA_002713975.1. GTDB lineage: Bacteria > Actinomycetota > Acidimicrobiia > Acidimicrobiales > Poriferisodalaceae > MedAcidi-G3. The sequence continues at coordinate 20,147 of PAVP01000001.1, forward strand.
CGATATCGGATTGTGAGGTATCTACGGTGCCGAAACGATCTAATAAGTCATCATCGACAACGATGATCCGGGGTGAACTGTTCTGTACCTGATGTTCGAGGAAGCCGCCGCGGAGTTCAGTATTAACTGGTACGAACACGGCGCGAAGTTTGTGTGCAGCGATCATGGTGATCATGAACTCGCGACTATTGGTCAACAGACCCAAGATCCGGTCACCGATTNCCAAACCCAAGCCTGCNAGAGCGNTAGCTANACAGTCGGTGAGGTAGTCGAACTCAGAGAAGGAAACCGCTGTCCCATCTTCGAAGGACAAAAATTCTCGGTCCGCGTGGACGTTGGCTTGATNGCGGACAGCGTCGACNAACGTCCAACGTTCCCTCGGGAGGGCNGGGCCCAAGTCATCAAGTCTCGGATGTCCTCGCACAAGTAGTGATNGTAGGACCTGAAGCCCATAGGGTGCAGGTATGCGAAAAGGATCGGCCGTAGATGACTTTGAAGCCACAAATCAGTTCGGGGANCCGGTCCGTCTTTNTGATTTGTTAGAGGTTGGCCCTGTTGTCTTGTTTTTCTATCCGAAAGCATTGACGCCGGGTTGAACTAAGCAAAGTTGTTACTTCCGGGACCTAACTAAAGAATTCGAAAAAGTTGGTGCCTCGGTGGTGGGAATGAGCGCTGATCCGTGGGATCGGCAACATAAATTTGACGAGATTAATCAGTTGAATCTCCCGCTGTTATCCGATCCTGATAGGACCGTCGCGAAGCAATTTGGGGTGAAACGGCTGGGGTCGCTCCCAAATAGGAGGAAGACCTTCGTTATCGGACNTGACAGACANATTCTGNNNGTNATAACGAGTGAAACAGACATGACAAAACATGCAGATGAAGCGCTCAACGTATTGCGCGGCACCACATAGACCCTGATCGTTGNTCAAAACAATCNCTGTCTAGTAGCGNCNNCTNANTGTTCAGCCGCGGCCCATNGCGAAGAACTCGTCGTTCGGTCGCATCGAAGCTAAATGGGCCAANCGGTTGGACATCGCGAAAAGGCCGGTNATGGCGCCGATATCCCAAATATCGTCATCGCTGAAACCGTGATCNCGAAGAAGCTGATGATCCGATTGGCTGAGATCTTCGGGTGTTCGCGCCAACTTGACAGCAAAGGCGATCATNGCNTTTTGTCGGTCATCAAGATCCGCTTTGGATGGGTCAACAGCTAGTTGGTCCGCGATAAGTGGATTCTTGGCTCTGATTCGAAGAATGGCNCCATGGGCGACNACGCAGTACAAGCAACTGTTGGCTCCGCTGGTAGCCACCACGATCATTTCCCGTTCAGCCTTNCTTAATCCGCTGTCGCGTTCCATCAGTGCGTCGTGGTACGCCATGAACGCTCGCAGTTCATCTGGTCGATGCGCTAAACCCAAGAAAACGTTCGGAATGAATCCCGTCTTTTCTTGAATGGCCAACATCATGGACCGCAGGTCCTCGGGGATGACGTCGAGTTCAGGAACGGGAAAGGTTGAGATTGGGGCTTGAGTCATAGATGCAGCATTACACAGACAAACTCGCAGATAGCTATAGGTACCCGCGTTTTCGACCTGCATAGGTCGCCCATTGCCCGGTTCCCGCAGTGACTCCGCCATCCACGGGGATGGCGGCTCCCGTGACGAAGGATGACTCGTCGGACGTTAAGAAGGCAATAACTGCGGCAACTTCTTCGGGTTGTCCGAAACGTCCCAGAGGCAGGCGAGCTTCCATAGCATCGNCTATCTCAGTTCCCTGGGTATCTTCGGTGAGGCCGGTGTGNATTGGGCCTGGACAGACGGCATTCACGCGGATGTTGAGATGACCGAGATCTAGTGCGGCGGCTCTNGCCAGGTTGACAACAGCGCCTTTCGACACGTTGTATGCCCATAGGCCACTGTCACCCCGTAGTCCTGAAACAGACCCGGTGATAGCGATCGATCCGCCGGCAGGAGCCATAGCAGCGACAGCTGACTTGAGGCCAAGAGCGACACCACGGACGTTGACGTCCATGACTCGGTCGTAGTCGGTCATTGATCCTCGAACAATGTCGCCNTGNACCAAGATGCCAGCGTTTANCACTGCCGCGTTCAGGGGTCCGTAAGTATCAACAGCAAGTTCCACCATCTGNTCGTTCACCTGTGGATCGGTGACATCCCCAGCCAGAGAGGTCACTGAATCAAGGTCTTGCAGCCANTCCAACGAAGCTTTCGTTAAATCGACAGCAACAACCTTCGCCTGCTCATCAGCTAGGCGTCGAACNGTTGCCTTACCAATACCAGAACCGGCTCCGGTNACCACAACTACTTTGTCCTGATTGTNNCCCATAGCAACCCTTCCATTATTCNAACTTCAAAGATTCAACAGCGATTCCGCATTCTCGCGTAGGTAACGCCGTTCAATCTCGGGTGGTAGCGCCCAACTTGAAATTATTGAACGCAGATCGCTTAGNGACCCGCAATTTGGATAAACGCTTCCGAAAATTATTTGCTCCGAACACTGCCTTCGAAGTGCTGCTATGTACTCAGCNGAGCCNGGAAAGTCGTAGTGGATGTATTGCCCTGGCACCATGAAAACATTCGGTTGTTTATAGAGAACGCCGANGGCTTCGTGGACGTAGGGCCAACCGCCGTGCTGAATGACGATCTTCAGATCCGGCATATCGGTCGCGACCCGGTCAACATATTCGGGACGACAATCCTCCATGTACGGACCCNACAAACAACTTTGAGTCGTGGTGATCAACATTCCTTGTTCTGAGGCTTCTTCGTATAGCGGATACAAAGCAGGGTCGTGGAACTGGCGATGNACGNGNGCTGTTGAAGGATCGATNGTTACCCCTTTNANGCCTGCTTGACCCATTTCTTTTATNGANCGGGCAGCNGANTCAATGTCGCTCGGTTCCACTGCACCAAATATCACGAAACGCTCGGGATGCTGTTCGACTAGACCGGAGACAGCGTCGCCACCAACAGGGTCTAAGCCTCTGATGCCTGTGGGACCAGGAACCCCTATAACCCCGAGCGCAATGCCTGCCTGGTCCATCTCTTCGAACATGAGATCAACCGATTGAAGTTCAAATGATGGTGTTGGTTCGAGCTGCATACGATTCAAGTAGTGAAACGTCGTTTCTCTGTTCCAACTTTGTGAACCCACAGGACGGAAACGGAAGTCGATTACGTCGTTCATGAAATCCTTTCTCAAGATNAGCAATAGNTTGCTCAAGCAGGCTAGAACTTGAACTATGCCTCATCCCCTTGTTCCTGTNCCGACGCCTGAAACGCANCCTTTCTGGGATGGATGCGAAGANGGTGTTCTGCGAATNAACAGATGTCGTGCTTGCGGGGACGCGTATTTCCCGCCGTCACTGATCTGCCCGGAGTGTTCTTCAACCGATGTTGAGTTTTTTGACGCGACAGGAGATGCGACTCTCTACAGCTACACGATTCAACAAAAACCGTTTGCTCTGTGGGGCAGCGACGGTCCGCGATCAGTCGCCCTGGTGCGACTCGCTGAAGGTCCGCTACTTACCTCCTCAATCGTGAACTGCGAACAAACTCCCGAAGCCCTGCAACTCGACATGCCTGTCAGGGCAACGTTCGTTCCTTTTGACGACATCACTGTGCTGTGCTTCGAACCAGTGGGAGAGCAACCATGATTCCCCCGGGCGCGACGGCAATAGTAGGAGCCGCAGAGTCAACGGAAATCGGCACGGTGCCCGACATGTCATCGGTAGGTCTCGCCGTCGACGCCGCGGCAAACGCGATGATGGATGCAGGAATCACAGCAGCAGATATCGACGGCTTTACGTGCGGTTATTTCCCGGTTGCTGACATGAGCCGGCAATTAGGCATCTTTCCATCATGGGCCGACAACACAGTCGTCGGGGGCTGTTCTTGGATGTTTCAACTACGTAACGCGGTAGCTGCTATCCACGCGGGATACTGCAACACCGTTTTGATCGTCTACGGAGAATCTGGCAAATCAACCCGAGGGTTGGGTCAGAGCTTTGACGCCGGGCAACGCGGAGGCACTGGACAGCAGTTCGACATGTTCTACAGCGGCGGTCAAGCCGCAGCTACATTCACGCTCCCCGTTGCCAGATACCAACACGAATACGGGCTCACCGATGAGGAACTCGCAGTCGGAGCTGTAAGCCAAAGAGAATGGGCCGTCGACGTGCCCCGGGCGACGCTGCGTGAACCAACCTCGGTAGAGGAAGTATTAGCTTCGCCAATGATTGCCTGGCCGATCCGCAGAGCAATGTGCTGCCTGGTTTCTGATGCGGGTGGCGCACTCGTCGTTACCTCATCTGACAGAGCTAAGGATTACCCGAAACCGCCCGTCTACGTCCTTGGAACAGGTGGAGCTTTAGAGGCTGGGGTCATGAGTCCAGGAGGGGTTCGTGAACCTTTGCGACCGGAGTTCATCCGCACTAGCGGCGACGCTGCATTTGCGAGTTCAGGAGTCACCCACGCCGACATAGATCACCTCATGATTTACGACGCCTTTATTCACAATCCGATCTTCGGGTTAGAAGGCCTTGGTTTTGTGGAGTACGGCGAAGGAGGTCATTTCATAGCCGAAGGCCATACCGCTCCAGGAGGAAAGTTGCCGATGAACACCAGTGGGGGAGGGCTCAGTTACGCCCACACCGGTGCCTACGGGATGCTGTGCATGCTTGAGTCAATTCGCCAAGTGCGAGGCGAAGCAGCGAACCAAGTCGCGGACGTTGACATCGCGTTGTGTCACGGATGGGGTGGCTACTGGTCTGCCTGTTCCACGTTGATCTTCGGAAACTCTGCTCCTTGAGCCTATGTCTCAAATCCCGATCTGATTTAGCGTTCTGAGCGCCACATTCCCCACATTGTTGGGCCATTAGGGAGAGCTATCTCGCTAATCACTTCAAATCCAAGGCGCTCATACAGTGGAATGTTTCGCGGACTTGAGCTCTCCAAGTAGCAAGGTTGCCCATCGCTATCGGCTAAGTCGAGTGTGTGGCGAATAATCGTTCCGCCGTGGCCTTGTCCGGCGAGNTTTGGTACGACTCCCACGGTGTTGAGATAAAANTGTGATTGTGTGGGGTGGGTATCGCCAATCGCCGACAAGCCTTCAGCTAATTCCGACGTGCGGTTGGGGTTGGCTCCCAANACCAGATACCAGAGTTGGTTGAAAGTTCCTCCCTCATGGAGATCGCGACCGGGCGGTGCCCAAATGGTCCCCGCGACAATTTCATCGTTAATTNTCGAAGCCCAACTCGTGCTCATCCGAATTGCACTCTCAACTTCAACTCGCATCCAAGCCTGAAGCAGTTTCAGTCGAAAATTTGGTTCGGGAAACATCCACGACATAAAAGGATCTTCTTCGAAAGCTCGCGCCAGCACGAGACTCAACTCGCGNACATCTGCCAACTGAACCTGCCGNATTTCTGCAGCCAATGACTCGCCTCTCGTAAACGTTTTCCTAGGGAACTAGAGGATTTTCGTTCCTCCACCTGTCCACTCCACCGCTTTCAACCACCTTGATAATACGGTTCACTGTTGAATCAATGTCGGTGAAGCTTGTGTACAGCGGGGCAAAGCCGAACCTCAGAATATCCGGGGGACGGAAGTCAGGAATAACAGATTGTTCGTTAATGAGGGCCAGCCCAACAGCTTGAGCATCTGGGTGAAAAACAGCGACGTGTGATCCGCGTTGTTCTGGGTCTCGTGGGGACCGAACTTCAAAACCCGATGGGGACAGATGTTCATCGCAGAGCTGAATAAAACGCTCTGAAAGGGCAACCGACTTTTCGTAAACCCTGTCCATTCCTGCTTCGAGCAACATGTCTAGTCCCGGCCGAACTAGCGCAGCGGAAACTACATGAGGGGTTCCGGTAAGAAACCGTTCGATTCCGGACGCAGGTGGGCTTGACTCGTCGAAACTGAAAGGCTCAGCAGTTCCGAACCACCCTGTGATCGGATTAGCCAGATCGTGCTGGTCAGCGCGGATGTAAATGAAGGCAGGGGCTCCTGGTCCGCCATTCAGATATTTGTAAGTGCACCCCACAGCGAGCGCCACACCGTCAGCTTCAACGTCGATGGGAATGGCGCCAACTGAGTGGGAGAAGTCCCAAAGGACAAGTGCACCAACCTTCGCAGCAGCCTTNTTGATCTTTTGTAGATCCCAACGCCAACCCGCTTTGTACGAAACATGACTGAGCGACACAAGAGCCGTTGAGGCATCTATCGCCTCAAGCACAGCCCTGGTGGGATCAGAAGCAGAGGCTGTGTCTACCAAGGTGACAGTTTGATTGGAACCGGCGGCGACGCATGCAGAACGAAGGATTTGAATGTCGGAGGGAAAGTTTTCGTTATCAGTAACAACAGTGCCTTTTCCTGATTGAACGCGTAGAGCCGCCACTGCAGCCTTGTAAACACACGTTGACGTGTTTTCGGCCAAAATCACTTCACCAGGTTGAGCACCAATGAGTTCGCCAATCAAATCGCCGATAGAAGATGAAATTTCGAGCCACCCTTCATTCCAACCACGGATGAGTCGCTCAGCCCACTGTTGGTCAACGACTTCTTCGAGCACCTGACGCACTGCAATCGGCTGTCTGCCTAAAGAGTTCCCGTCCAGATAGATGAGATCGGAGTCGGTGGGGCTATGAACAAAAAGGTCGCGAAAATCAGCCAAAGGGTCTGTGTCATCAAGTTCAACTGCTGGGATCACTCCACGATGCTCACACCCTGTGGAGTTCTGGTCAATCCGAGAGAAGTTGGAAGCGAACTACTTAGCAGCGGTTTGGCTGATAACAACCGGAACCCAGCCAACTTCAGCACCCGCAGGTGGCTCAACGAGGACCTCCTGTTGCAGTTCAACGAGGTCACCCCGGCTGGGAGGTTTGATGAACTCGGTCTGCTGACCCCACTCGGTGTGTATTTGTTCCACTATCGTCTGCAAATCAGTTTTCTGTTTCGCTGTTAAACCAAGCGCTGCCAGTGCCGGCTGATCAGCGAACCGGTACCAGGTGTAACGAAGAACTGAACCGTCATTTAACTGAACTTCGCGCACCTGGGGAGCTGGCCCATCTTCGAGTGAAGGAGCGTAACCAGTCCTTCTCGCCGCAGACGGGAACCTGGCCTCCGTCGAGTCCATTTCAGAAGGCGACCCGGTCCCATCCGTGGCTTCCCACTCGTCGTTGAACTGTCTGTAATGGGTAGGGAAAACACCTGAAGGATCGGACCACTGCAATCCCCAAGCCCACCCTTCCTTTTCGTCAGTGTCCCAGTCGTCGAGCATCACAAAATTCTCCAAACCGGTTATCTCCTCGCCATTCGATTGNAGTTCCCAGCGGTGGGTTTGGAGAGGAGCGTGCATCAACGCTGCATCGNCNACTTGCAGCGGCAACGAAGCCCCATCTAGAGATTGCTTCATCTGTTCATAGATAGCGTCGGGTCCATAGAAGGTCACATCTTGGTGAAAAATTGTGCGCCCCTGCCCGTCAACCGGAAACTCGAGTCGAGGAATACGAAACCAGTTTTNGCCAGCTTCGTTTGCGTTCAAGCTTGGTAANTCGANATGTCCTGCGAACACCCTGTACTCGGTGTCGATGGGCCGGTGATCAAGTCCACGTAAGTGAGAAGGGGGATGGTCAGCTGTAATCCGACTCCAAGCCTCAGGAGTCCAATAGGCGACAGGACCGCGAAAGTTTGCAGATTCTAAGAACAACGTCCAACTCTTATCTCCGACTACTAACCCGTCGCGTTCGTAAGGTTTAGATAGAGGAAGCGCCAACCAGGCGGTCCCCAACAAAGCTCCGTCGTTTGGTTTGAAAGTAATCCCATCAGGAGGAACGACTATTCGATTAGATAGCTGGATTAGCCCCGGAATTATCTCCTCCTCGTTACTCCAGGCCCAGCCAGGATTAGATGTGTCGGTGGTGTAACAGTCGACGTTTCCTATGAGACGGAACTTTGGTTGAGTCGAGGGGAACCGAGAACGGTCCCAATGTCCGACACCACCCTCNATTGTTTGAAAGACATCGCGATATGAGGGACCTCGTTCAGTGAGAGAGTCGCGAGCGGTTGTCTTTTCGGGGCAAAGAGTTTCTGGATACCGCCAATTGTCGGGGNTAAGCCATGTTCCACTAGCGGTCAACAAACCGTGTGGCGGGAGGCCAGGGAAAAACCCCCAAAGTGCTGTGTAATAACTGAGTCCCCAACCGAAGTCACCTTGTGGCCCAAAAGCCGTAGCTCGAATCTGTCCGCGTAGACCATTGGGTGAAGCAACTACCCCGTCAGGAAGGGTGACCTGCTCTAGCTGCCCGTCGGGGGAGAGAGGTGCTGGGCCAGTCAAAACCTCGAGAGCAGCGGAGGTTGAGGTCGCTGTCGCGACCTGAGTGGTAGGGCTAGGGACCGAATGGCCTGCAGTGGTTGTGCTCGCGAAGGAAGGATGGCGAGTTAGGGACCCGTCATCGTGTAATTCGGCACCGCCGCAACTGGTTATTGCGAGTAGCAGCGCTACCCAAATGCATTTTTCCATCAGATCATCTGAATGTTGCTAACGCTGATGTTATAGAAGAGAAATACCTCTTATGCCACCGAGCAGGCCATGTCAGCGCCGCAACACATTGGGGATTTGATTTTCCCACAACTGTCGTCGCTTGGACACCAGGAGACTTGGACCGTAGATCCATCATCCTTGGTTAGGGTGCCGTTCACCAACGGCACATTACATTTCGCACATGACGCGTTGACCGCCATGCCACAGGTAGGACAGGAGTAGGTAGCCACAAATATCTCCTCAGTAAATGAACCCTTAATTGTAGTTGGGAAGGGGCACTTATGATTGAGAATCATTCTCCCGAATGCATTTCGTTCGACGGACCAGTTTGATTGATCCACGGAGGCCAATGAACAATTTTCGGCGAAGAATGTTGTACGCCCCCTGGGACTTGAACCCAGAACCTGCGGATTAAGAGTCCGATGCTCTGCCAATTGAGCTAGAGGCGCTAGAACNGCTCANGGTACCGCGCACCTCAACCCAAAGACACTTGAGTATTCGTGCAATTGGCATTTCATTGACGCTTGCGAGTTGCTCTGATTGAAAATTTATGCCACAAGCAAAGCTTCTTGAAAGGTCAAAGGCTTCTAGGCCCCCAATAAAATAGGCCTAATGATTGGGGTGACCGAGGGGAATTGAACCCCCGACCTCCTGTGCCACAGACAGGCGCTCTAACCAACTGAGCTACGATCACCAAGAAGCACAAATCTTGCCACACTGTAAGAGTGGAAGTGAAGTGCAATGCATATCCTCACCGCTAAGCAGTAACAGACATACAGAGTGAACTAGGACAGAAGCAAAATGCCAACTAATTATCAACGTCTTCAGCCACCGGTCGATTACATCCCTCGGATCACAGCTCANTACTCNGGTTTGGGGTACGGCGAATACCAATGGCTTCAAAGCGAGGATGCACCCGCTTGGACTCCGCTATCGAAGCCGTTGAGCGAGTCGAAGCTGGGATTCATCTGTACTGGCGGAATTTATTCAGCTGGCCAAACTGCGTTCCATTTCAAAGATGACACCAGCTACAGAGCTATCCCGACTGACGTCAATGTCGAAGATCTGAGAGCTACCCACTTCGCTTATGACCTCACCGACGCGCGTAAGGACATCAACGTAGTTTTCCCAGTTGAACAGCTGCGAACCATGGTTGACGAAGGGGTAATCGATTCGTTAGCTCCTGATGCCTACACGCTGATGGGCGGTATCTACAGCACTCGAAGAGTCGTAGAAGAACTTATTCCGGCTCTTGTTGACCGCGTTCTTGCCGACGAAGTCGATGTAGTGCTTCTGGTGCCGGTCTGACCCGTCTGCCATCAGACCGTGGGTCTGATCGCACGAGCAATTGAAGAAGCTGGAGTTCCGACGCTCTCTATGTCTAGTGCCCGGGACATAACTCGTTCCGCATGGCCAGCACGGTCAGTTTATTTGGACTACCCGCTAGGGCATACGGCTGGCCAGCCGAACAAGCCTCAGCTCAATGAGGCCATAATGCGAGACACACTTGCAGCATTTGAATCGTTATCTGAACCAGGTTCGATGGCCCACCTACCGTACCGCTGGGCTGATACCGACGATTGGAAAGACAAAGTCTTCGCTCCGATGGAATCGAAGAAAGCTTCGGATGATTCGCCAGAATATGACGATGACCGAGTGGCCAGATATGACACGCCTCAATATCAGACCGATGACGACCAGACTGCTGCCGAACACAGCCATGATGGTGAAGAGTGTTTAGTTTGCGTGGGCATTGATTACTGATGACTGACCCGAGCCAGACTGCTTCGACAGGGCACGCATCGCCAGGCTCGGGCGGAGACTACGACCCAGAGTCGATTCCTGTTCGTTCGGCGGCAACCGTGCTCATTCTTGCTGACCGTCCGGACTTGCAGGTTCTGATGCTGAAACGGAACGCGCGATCTGTCTTCGTTGGTGACATGTGGGTTTTCCCCGGTGGTGCCGTCGACCCTGAAGATGCAACACCACAAGCGGATGCCGTCGTCGAAGGATTAACCGATGTCGAAGCAAGTAGATCCCTCGAACTCGAAGAGGGGGGTATTGCCTACTGGGTTGCTGCCTTACGGGAGACATTCGAAGAAGCAGGAATACTTCTTGCTCGACTTCCCGGAGACACAGCGCTTGTAGACCTCTCGCTACCTGACGTCGAACAACGTTTCAATACTTATCGAGCAGGTGTCAACGCCGGTAACGCAGATTTTGTTGATGTAGTGCGAAAAGAAGGACTTGTCCTTGACGGGTCCGGTGTTCATTACATCAGCCGATGGGTCACTCCGCTAGGGCCTCCGCGACGTTACGACACACGCTTTTTCGTGACCGAAATGCCGAAAGGGCAACAGCCACTTCATGACGACGATGAAGCCGTGCATCACGAATGGATACGGCCAGCCGACGCATTAGCTTTAAACGAAGCTGACGAGATGCTGATGATGACGCCAACTGTGTCAATGTTGGACCGTTTGGCCCGATATCAGAATTCTGCAGAAGCGATAACTGCGGCAACAGGTAATGACCAGCAGCAAGATGAGATGGTGCGAATTCGCTACGGAATCGAAGGGCCGAGAAGAATAGCTTGGCCAGGCGACAGCGACTACGAAGCATCTGATCCTCGGGTTGAATCGGGAATGGTTCGATGGCCGAGACGAAGACCGACCCAATAAAATTGTTATAGGTGCATTTTTGATTCGGAAATTGGCTTCGCTAATGGCACCCTTAACAACAGGCCTCCGTGGCGCAACTGGATAGCGCAGCGGGCTTCTATCCCGACGGCTGCAGGTTCGAGTCCTGCCGGGGGCGCTAAACTATCTTCAACACAACCGGGGAGCTCGGAAATACCGGGCTGAGAGGTCAGCTAACCATGCTGGCGACCCGATATCACCTGAACTGGGTAATGCCAGCGGAGGAAGCTATGAAAAAACTATTTGTATTAGTGGGCTCAATTTGTTTGGCTGCCCTGATCTTCGCAGCCTGCGGAAGCGATGCAGTTGATTCTGACAGCCAGCAAGAACCAGCCGAAGTCACGGTGACCCTAGTAACACATGATTCTTTCGCAATCTCAGAAGGCGTATTCGAATCTTTTAAAGCGGCAACGGGCATAACCGTCGAAGTCTTGACGTCGGGTGATGTTGGGTCCCTAGTGACTCAGACGATACTGAGCGAAAATAACCCCGTGGGAGATGTCGTTTATGGCGTCGATAACACCTTTATGCAGCGACTCCTCAACAGTTCAGCGCTTGAACCATATGAAACGCCAGCGCTTGCCAACATTCCAGACCAATTCGAACTCGACCCAACACACAACTTGACACCAATCGACTATGGGGATGTTTGCGTTAACTATTGGAAAGATGCGCTCGACGCACCTGTGCCCACCTCACTCATGGATCTTCTTTCAGATGAATACAAGTCGACTCTGGTTGTCCAAAATCCTGAAACCTCATCGCCGGGTATGGCGTTCCTTTTGGCAACTATCGCCGGCACACCTGACTGGGAAGAGTTCTGGAAACAGTTACGTACCAATGATGTGACAGTCACTAACAGCTGGGAAGCCGCCTACTACGGAGACTTCATCGCCGGTGGCGGCACCAGACCCATGGTCGTTTCCTATGCATCGAGCCCCGTTGCGGAACTGATCTACGCTGATCCACCAGTTGATGAGCCCCCAACAGGAGTTCTTCTTGACTCATGTTTTCGGCAAGTTGAGTTTGCCGGTGTCCTAGCAGGAACTTCTCACCCATCAGCGGCTCGGAAGCTGATCGATTTCTTGTTGAGTGACACGTTCCAAAACGAGATCCCGATGAATATGTTTATGTACCCAGCATCAAGCACAGCCGAACTCCCACCAGAATTTGCTCAGCATTCAGAGATCACAGACAGCCCACTGTCTCTTTCGCCAACCGAAATAGAAGCGAATCGTCAAAACTGGACCGAACGTTGGGTCGAGATCGTTCTCGGATGAGAATGTGAAGCGTCCCGCCAACTCTCGCGTTGGCCGGCAGATATTCGGAGTTGTCTGCGTTAGCGCTCCTCTAACCTTCCTAGGTATTTTCTTTTTCTATCCGGTCGCGAACATCGTGACCAGTTCATTAAGTGAAGGTTGGGGCGGTTTTTTCAGCATTTTCAGCTCCCCTCGGACACGAGATGCTATTTGGTTCACTACATGGCAAGCAGCGGTCTCGACAGCGGTCACGACTGTGCTAGCGATACCGTGCGCTGCCTTGATGGCCCGAGCCTCGGGGAAATCGGGGATTTGGCTCAAAGCGCTTGTGACCGTTCCTTTCGTGCTGCCAACCATCGTTGTTGGTGGAGCCTTTAAGGAATTATTCGAGCGACTGGATTCATCTTTCGGTTTGCCCAACTTCAACAACTCGGCAGTAGCGATCATTGTCGCTCACTCTTTTTTCAACTTTGCAGTAGTTGCGAGAACTGTGGGTGCGTATTGGGCTGGACTAGATCACCAGCTAGAAGAACAGGCGCGAACCCTTGGCAGCTCTAACGCCAGCGTCTTTTTACGGGTGACGTGGCCGAGACTGAAACCAGCAGTATTGGCTGCCGGAGCCATCACGTTTCTTTTCTCGTTCACGTCCTTTGGGGTCGTTCTTGTTTTAGGCGGGTTGCGGCAAGCGACGATAGAAACTGAAATCTTTCGTCATGCGGTGGTTAGAGGCGACTTGACAAGCAGTGCCTCAATGTCGGTTATACAAATTGTGGCGGTGCTGTGTTTGGTGGCAGTGACCTCACATTTGGAACGGAGATCAAACGTAAGTACTCAGATGGTNCGAAGCGTTATCGCCCCTCTTAGTCGTGCAAACAAAATAGTCATCTCGGTCTTTACGTTTGTTTTCCTTGGAAGCCCACTTCTGGTGATGATCGAACGGTCGCTCACCGTTGGTGACCGATACAGCTTTCAAAATTACGTGGCCCTATTTGACAAGATCCCACAATTGCCAGCAACGGCGGCCGAAGCTTTAACCAATTCTATTATTTACGCCTCTATAGCTACTGCGATGGCGCTGGTTCTAGGAGCGTTATGTGCTTTAAGCATTGTCGCTAAAACCGATAGAACAGGACGCTTCTTTGACGTACTGGCGACNTTGCCTTTAGGTGTATCTGCGGTAACCGTAGGGTTTGGAATTTTAATTTCCCTAAATAGATCGCCAGTTGACTGGCGGACTAGTTGGTGGATGGTCCCCGTNGCTCACGCGGTAGTTGCTGTCCCATTTGTCGTGAGATCAATCGTTCCCATGTTGCGACAAATTGATCCATCTATCCGAGAAGCCGCAGCGCTGCTTGGATCTTCTCCGTTGCAGATACGCAGACTGATTGACCTCCCTCTCGTACTGCGAGGAATCACGGTCGCATCTGGTTTCGCATTCGCCATATCTTTAGGCGAGTTTGGGGCTACCTCATTCTTGCCTCGACGCGCCGACACGCTTACGGCACCACAGGCAGTATTTAGACTGCTGAGCACGCCAGGAGACTTACTTCGCGGTCAGGCAATGGCGTTATCAGTTGTCTTGGCAGGAGCTGTTGCGTTGGCGGTTATTGCGTCGGAGCTGTTCGCATCAGATAAGAAATGTAGGAGTGAAGTTGACTTACAGATAGCTTCGTAAAGCGTGCCTCTTGAACGAATCAGCAATACTGGTGCTGTGACTGACCAACCAGTTGACCTTGAGCGGATCCGCGCGGCCGTTGTTGAAATTCTCGAAGCTATTGGCGAGGACTCGCAACGAGACGGGCTGAAACGGACTCCGGAGCGTGTCGCAAAGATGTATGCCGAGGTGTTCGCCGGTTTGAGCGAAGACCCCGAACATCATTTGGAAGTTCAGTTTGAAGCTGGCCACGACGAGATGGTGTTAGTGAAAGACATCCCGTTCTATTCAATGTGCGAACACCACCTTCTGCCCTTCGTTGGTAAGGCGCACGTCGCATATGTTCCCGGGGAAGAGGGCAGGATAACTGGGCTGTCGAAGTTAGCTCGGCTGGTAGATGCCTATGCTCGGCGACCTCAGGTGCAAGAACGATTAACGAGCCAGGTGGCTGACAAGCTTATGCAGGTACTTGATCCTCGGGGAGCGTTAGTAGTGGTGGAGGCAGAACACCAGTGCATGTCAATGCGAGGTGTCCAAAAACCTGGTTCGTTGACACTGACTTCAGCTGTGCGAGGAATCTTCTTGACAGACGCAACCCGGGCTGAAGCCTTTCAACTTATAGGAATTGGTCGATAATCTTAGATAGCTAGCGGTTGGTCGCCGTTCAGAAATCGTTCACACATTACGAGCAAATTCACCCAATAGGTTGTGCCCGGAACGAAGTCATCAAGTGTCGCATTAAGGGAAGTCGGCGTTGCCTCCGGGGACCCAGCGCCCTTCACTCCGGTCAAGGTGATTTGGTCCAAGTTGTTGGCAAAAAGTCGAAGCAAATCTTTTATTGGCGCATCGAAAACGGCGTCAACTTCGCTGAGTTGGAGAACGTACTCTCCTAGCGGGCGATCGTCTTTGAGCAGAAATACGCTCGTCAGTTCTTTGTTGAGGTGACCTTCGCCGCTGTCGTCGACCAGGCGGCGCTCGCCTAATAGAACGAGTTCATCTTTGTCTGCCACTACACCCAGTTCTTCGGTTAGCTCTCGGATCCCGTCGACTGGTTTTTCGCCAGCCTCGAGGTGCCCTGCGGCGCTCAAATCAAGCAATCCGGGGAAGGCGGCCTTTTCGTCTGACCGGCGCTGCAATACAACGGTGGGAACACCGCTTCTGCTTGTAGCTATTTGGCAGTGAAACACTCTGTGCCAGTCACCGTTTTGGTGCACTTCGTGCCGCGGTTTAACACCTAGGTGGCGCCCCATGTCGTCGAAAACGTCGAGCATTTCAACTCCTGGGGCGCTATCAGTCATTTCAAAGTAGTTCTGTATAGGAATCAAGCAACGGAAGGACAGTGTCGGGGCCTTCGGGTGGAACCCATAGGACTGCACGGCTCAGGCCCGCTTCTTCCAAACTTTCCAGAACGTCTCGTTTGCCCGGGGTTCCGAATTGACCAAATTCGATCTCCGCGGGATCTCTTCCTGCGTCTTCTGCTGCTTGTCGAACTTCTTGTATTGGGCCAGCTAAGTCGTGTCGTCCTGAGATGGGCATCCAGCCGTCACAAAATTCGACGATGTCTTTGATTGTTTTTGGTCCGGCGGCTCCACCAAGAATTACTTTGGGGCCTCCAGGTTGAACAGGTTTGGGCCACGACCAGCTTGAATCGAAGTTCACATGTTCGCCAGAGAATTGGGCTTCTTCGTTAGTCCAAATTTCGCGACACGCCAACATGTTTTCTCGGGTGATTGCTCGACGTTCGGTGTATTTGATTCCGTGGTTTGCCATCTCTTCTTTGTTCCAGCCGTAGCCGATTCCGAGGATGAACCTGCCATTAGAGATCAAATCGAGAGAAGCGCATTCTTTGGCAAGCCAGAGTGGGTCTCTTTGAGCAACGAGGGTGATGCCGGTACCAAGCATCAAATTTTCGGTGACCGCCGCAGCTGCTGATAATCCGACGAATTGATCGTGGGTTCGCCAGTATTCCTCAGGGAGTGGCGGAGCGCCTTCACGTCCGCCCCATGGTGTTACGCGACTTGTGGGAATGTGGCTATGTTCAGGGAACCAAAGCGATTCGAAACCTCGGTCTTCTACTTCTTTGGCTAGATGAGCCGGTTGGATTGCTTTGTCAGTCGGAAATATCGCGATCCCGATTTTCATCGAAGTACCCCTTGCGCTGAGTCGAACTGGTGTCTCTAAGCTAACCGGAGACGGCGTCCGTTTGGCGGGTGTAATGATCAGTTGTCGCTTCAGTGGAAACTTGATGGCACACTTCCAGTGGAGCTAGAGGATGCTCCGACGGTAGGGAGAGAACTGTGCAGATCACTTTGGAAGTCGATAAATGTATCGGCAGTGGATCCTGCGAGATGATGGCGCCCGAAGTCTTCGAAGTTGGGGAGGACGGGTTAGCGGAATTACTCGACGCCAGTCCGGGGAGCGAGATGGAATCGAAATGTCGTGCAGCAGAAGAAAGCTGTCCGACTCAAGCAATCACGGTTGAAGTCTGAACTAGATGACGGCTAAACAGCCATCTTGTTGAATGGGTCGGTAGCCTGACAGTTCGTCCGGGAAGTGGCGCAGCTTGGTAGCGCACCTGCTTTGGGAGCAGGGGGTCGCAGGTTCAAATCCTGTCT
>PAVP01000002.1 GCA_002713975.1 Acidimicrobiaceae bacterium
TCAGCGGGCCGAAGAGCTGGGGGTTCATTCGGGCTGGACGAGAGATCACGTCTGTTGGCCCGCTGAATTCGATTCCAAGTACCCCTATAGCAGTGATGGGTCGTTCCCTGCGCCGGCTGGTCTTGGGTGGTTAGATCCGATTGGCACCCTGTTGTTTGTGGCTGGTTGCACTGAACATCTTCGATTGGGCTTCACGGTTCTGATTCTTCCGTACAGGCAACCGGTGGTGACTGCGAAGCAGTTGGCAACTATCGATGTTGTATCGGAAGGCCGTCTGATTTTAGGCGTGGGCGTGGGCTGGATGAGAGAAGAAGCTGAAGTTCTTGGCATGCCTTGGGACAATCGCGGCAAGAGGTCTGATGAGCAACTCGAAATTTTCGAGACCCTTTTTAGTGACGAGAACCCCTCATACAGTGGAGAGTTTTATTCTTTTCCCGAAGTCCGATTCGAACCGAAACCAGTTCAGTCGCCCGTTCCAGTGTGGGTCGGTGGGAATAGCAGGGCCGCGTTCCACAGAACCGCTCGGTTCGGTCACGCGTTTCATGCGGCATTCGAACCTCTTGACGTCGTTGAAGATGAATGGCGTCAGGTCCACGAGGAGTGTGAAGCCATCGGGCGAGACCCAGGAAGTCTTGATCTTTCACTTCGAATGTTTTTGGATCCCGATCAGGTCATGGAACCAATCAAATCTTTAGGAGGTTCCGCAGACCAGATGGTCGACACTATTGGCCGAGTCCAAGACGTCGGTGTCACACATATTTTGGTCGATCCGGTTGCCCGAGGTGGGGTCAACGGTCGACTTGAGGCTCTTAGTGAATTCATGACCAACGTCGCTCCTCAGGTCGGTTAATAAATCAATGCCCTCGAATTCGTGTCGAGTGGACCGTTGGCTTTGGGCTGTGCGAATGTTCAGGACTCGTTCCTTAGCCAAGCAGGCCTGTGTCCGGGGATCTGTAAGAATCAATGGCTCCGTGGCGAAACCTTCTTCCAATGTGAAGGTCGGAGATCGAGTGGAGGTGAAAATCACACCCGGTGCTTTCAAAGAGTTAGAGGTCAGTCGAATCCTTGAAAAGCGTGTAGGCCCGGCACTTGCCGGGGACTACTACCTTGATCACAGCCCATTGCCTGACAATGACAAGACAACAACTTCGTTGACACCAGTAGCGAAACGCGATCGTGGTTCGGGCCGTCCCACCAAACGTGACCGGAGACGGATAGACAAGTTCAGAGGCGGTTAGCAACTATCGGGGACCGAAGGGCGGTACCTTGACGTCGGTGAGTCTTCCTTTGCCTGTTGCCTTAGCGCACGCTCGTTTGGTCATGGACACTCTCCGATCCTCTGAAGTCGAGACTCCTGAGTCAGCGTCACTTGCCTACGATGTGCAAGATCAATTAAGCGATCTCATCGATTCCCCTTCCGCTGGGTGGAAAGTCGGGGCTACTAGTCCTGTTAGTCAGGAGAAGTTGGGGGTGAAGACCCCAATTTGTGGGCCTGTTTTCCAGCGAACAATTTTCGATTCNGGNGATAGCGTCGATCTGTCTGCCTTTCATCATCAACCNGGTTTGGAATCTGAGTTTGCGTTCACTATCGGCTTGACGGTTCGGCCAGGCGGCCCCGCTATGAGCGCGTTGATGGCACGCGAGATGGTTTCAACCGTTCATGTCGCAATCGAACTGGTTTGTTCAAGGTTCGAGGAGAATTTCGAGGTTGACCCTGCGCTCTTAGTCGCTGATGGTGCGTTGCATGCTGGTCTGGTGTTGGGGCCAGGNTCGAAACCCGAGACGGTTCCTGATTTGGTTTCTCACCAGCTTCGCACCTTGGTGAACGGCGATGAGGTTGCCGTAGGAACCGGAGTTGAAGTGCTGGGGGACCCCTACGAATCTTTAGCTTGGTTGTGTAACCATCTGAACAAACGGGGTCTGATTCTCCCCTCCGGCAGTGTCGTGACAACCGGTGCGGCGACAGGGNTACATGCAACCNNGGCAGGNCAAGAAGTCATGACCGACGGTGGAGCTCTTGGTTCGGTCACNTTGAATCTGGTCGGCTAATTAGGTGGTTCAGGCCACCAAAGTGGAGCCGTTCCGAGGCTGGGGTCTCCTTGGTCTCTCAACTTTGGCCATTTCGCTGACTCTTCCCGGTCAAACAATCGGCGTTTCCTCTTTTGCTGATCACCTAACTGAGGACCTCGCCATAAGTGCGACCTCGTTATCGACTGCCTACTTGATTGGCACTATCTCGGGTTCTCTGGCAATGCCGACCATCGGTCGGTGGATAGATCGGACGGGTGTCCGAAANACCATGATGTTGATTGCNAGCACTTTCTCTGTTGCGGTCGCGTACATGGGCACGGTGCGTCACTTCTGGATGTTGATTATCGGGTTTGTAGGCATTCGNATGTTGGGCCAAGGCGCTTTAAGTTTGGTGGGCCAGACCAGCATTGCGCTCTGGTTTGANCAGAAGCGAGGATTGGCTTTCGGTCTTTCGATGACAGCCTCAGCTGGTCTCATGTCGTTGGGGCCTCTCGGGTTGACATTGTTAATAGAGAGTTTTGGTTGGCGTTGGGCTTGGGTCATTAGCGCCGTTTGTATTTTCGTTGTCTTAGTTCCTGCAACTTGGCGTTGGATGGAAGATCGCCCTGAGTCACTCGGACAACGACCTGACGGTCANGCNGGNNTNANCGATGNCGCNGCGACGCCNACAATTCACTACACCGTTAGGGAGGCGGTTGCTACAAACGCCTTCTGGTTGTTGACCGGCGTCATGGTTGTGTCTTCAGCTTTGATTACGGGAGTCACNTTTCATCATTTTGCTCTCATGGAAGCAGCCGGNCTCACTACAGCTCANGCAGCNGCAGTGTTTGTTCCCCAAATGNTTGGCACNGTCNTNGCGGGTTTCTTGTGGGCNTGGCTCACTGACCGCGCATCTGCGAGGTTCTTGTTGATTTCNTGTCAAGCCTCGTTGCTGGGTGCTCATTTGAGTTATGCCTGGGTGGAGCCAGGGNTGGGTGCTGCGTTCTATTCGCTTTTNCTTGGAGTTAATGGTGGTTCAATACGCGCGCTTGCTTCAGCNNTGTATCCAAAGTGGTTCGGGACTGAGAACATTGGCGCTATTCGAGGGGTAGCGACTGCTTTCGGAGTGGGAGCTTCTGCTATTGGCCCGTTNATAATNGCATTGGGATTTCGGGCTACGGGAAATTATGTGACTCTNAATTATTTCTTGGCTCTTNTTCCTGCAGTTGCGATGTTGGCNTCACTTCTGGTTCAGGCNCCTCAGAAGTCAAGCCGTGACTANCGCTCAACGACCTNGATCTTAGATAGCGTCTCTTGATGTGCTGACCGCTACAGCTCTGAGTAAAGAGCAGGGCTCCAGACAGTTATTTNAAAACGTCAGTCTTCAGTTGTCGTCNGGGCGTCGAATTGCGCTTGTCGGAAGCAACGGCGTTGGCAAAACGACGTTGATTGAGATCCTGCTCGGAATGCAGGACCCGGACTCTGGGAGTGTGCACCGTCCATCGGACCTATCAATCGGGTATTTACCTCAAGACCTTNAAGAAGAATTGGTCGGTTCCGCACTTGAGGTCACCCTCCAAGGTGCATCTCACATCATCAGCCTCGAGGAACGCCTGGTCGAATTACGAGANGAGCTCAGCCTCGGCGAGGGAGAAGAACAGGGTCGCCTGTTGGAAGAATATGGAGANCTNCAAAGCCGTTTCGAACAGCTAGGTGGATACGCCGTTGAGGCNGAAGCTCAAAGAGTGCTGGCGGGTTTGGGTTTCGATCACGAGATGATGTATCGAGACGCTCTTGAACTGTCTGGCGGTTGGCAGATGCGTGTCGTCCTCGCACGCCTGCTTTTGTCAGAACCCGATGTTCTGATTCTTGATGAACCCACAAATCACCTAGATGTGGATTCTGTCTCATGGCTTGAGGATCAGTTCTCGACATGGGCCGGTTGCATTCTGTTCGTCAGTCACGACAGGGACTTCATTGATGGTGTCGCCAATCGGGTGATTGAGCTTGATGGGCGTTCAAGCTACGAATACGTGGGTGGATTTTCTGACTTTGTCGCTTCTCGAGAACTTCGGTTGGCCCAATTGGAAGCTTCGGCTGCACAACAAAATCGTAAACTCGCTCAAACAGAAAGATTTATCGAACGGTTTCGTTACAAAGCCAGCAAAGCGAAACAGGTGCAAAGTCGGGTCAAAGCCCTAAACCGGGTAGACCGGATCGAGGTTCCCGAAGCGAACGACCTTAAAGCAAAATTTGACTTCCCTGAACCGAGAAGATCAGCGAGGGTCGTAGTTGAATTTGATGAGGCGACTGCCGCCTACGGCGATCAGATTGTTCTGACCGACGTCTCGTTTGTCATAGAAAGAGGCAGAAAGGTAGCGCTCGTAGGTCCCAACGGGGCAGGGAAGACAACGNTGTTAAAGCTACTGCTCGGAGAATTAGACGCCACTCAAGGCACCGCTCGTATTGGNAACAAGGTGGACTACGCGCGTTTTGCTCAACACTTGACTGACGTGTTGGATCTTGGTCGATCAGTCTTGCAGGAGTTCACGGCATCNATNGGGGAACCGGGCGATAGAAATCTGCGAACGGTTCTAGGCGGATTCGGGTTCAGAGGCGACCAGGTGGATCAAAAGGTCGGCGATTTGTCGGGAGGAGAACAGACTCGATTGGCTCTAGCTATCACGATGGCGAATCCAGTGAATCTACTGATTCTCGACGAACCGACAAACCATCTTGACCTTCCAAGCTGTGATCATTTAGAAGATGCGCTCAACGCTTACCCGGGAACTCTAATTTTAGTCACCCACGATCGACATCTCATCCGCAACGTTGCCGATGCCCTCATCATCGTGCGAAACGGCACCGCAACCTGGCACGAAGGCGTCGATGAAGATCTGTTGCAGGCTCCCCCCGAATCCCGCCAATCTCGCGAGTCGGACCAGACCGCTAACACCTCAGCAAACCAACACAACCAGATTCGTGACGCCCGCAGAGATCAAGCACGTCGCCGGAGTCGGATAAACGATGCAACTAGAGAACTTCGACAGGAACGAGACCAAGTCGAACAAGCCTGGGAGCAGGTCGAAGGCGAACTAGCAGAAATACAGGCTCAGCTTGTCGACAGTTCAACCTACGAAGACTCTGAGCTGGTGACGAAACTTAGTAAGCAGCACGATCACTTAAAGGATCGAGCCTCGGAGTTAATGGACCAATACGAAACGTTGCTCCGCCGCATAGCTCGGACCGAGGCGGAAAGCGACTGACGCTACTCGCAACCATTCACGGGTTCTACGACCGGTACGTGTTCTACTCGGACGTCCTCGGTGAATGTGATCAATCCTGCTGTGCCATTTCCCGGCGAACCCATCGGAGTACCTGGATACCAAGCCGTCACAGATCCGTGGCTCGCGTCGGTGGGGACGTGCCAATGCCCCAACGCTACGTAGTCTGCGTCAGTGGAAGCTATTTCCTCGTAGGTAATCGGTGATGACCGGTGAGCGTCTTCACTTGAAAGATTGAGGTGACCGTGGGCGGCCACCACATACCACCCGGTGTTGGGTCGAGGTGGAACATTCAACAGTGGTCTGTAACCCGGCTCATGATCATTCATAGCTCTCCCCCAAATCGTCATCCGATTCGATTCCAGAGTCACTGAAGAGCCCTCTAGGTCCTCCAAAAGGTGTATCCCTGTTCGTTCCACATCTTTACGACATCTTTGCCACAAAGATTTCTCATCGTGGACATCGTGATTTCCTGGGATAACTACCACCGGTACTCCTGGAGCGCTCAATATTTCCAAGGTCGATCTCACAGCACTTTCAGGTAACCGCGCGTGATCAAACAAGTCACCTGCGATCATCAATATGTCTGCCCGATTTTGAATGACTGCATCAGCAAGGCCGTGAGCGGGGCACTGGCACGTTTCCCCATGAGCATCTGCGNTTCCTCTGACATGCCCTATATGNACATCNGAGGTGTGCAGCATTCGCACNATTTGATTCATCGCCCTAGCCTCATCCCCATGGCCCGAAAGATTGCCACTAACAGAACCGTGAAGCGAGACGAACTGCTTAATTTTATTGGGCAACGTCATCGTGGGATCCTTTCAACAACTAGATCTAATGGCAGACCCCAAATGTCGCTGATCACTATGGGTTTGGATAATGAGGGGCGAGTTGTGGTCGCTACTTATCCCGAACGCGTCAAAGTCATGAATGCCCGACGAAATTCGGTTGCGTCATTGCTTGTTATGGGACAGGAATTCAACAGCGAATGGGTACAAGTCGATGGGGACCTGGAAGTTCTCGACCTTCCAGAGGCGCTCGATCCACTTTGCGACTATTTCAGGTCGGTTAGCGGTGAGCACCCTGATTGGGACGAATATCGCGACGCTATGGTTCAACAAGGTAAAGCGTTACTTCGTCTTTCCATCGCCACGTGGAGTCCTATTTCACAAGGTGGATTTCCTGCGCACCTGGCCGAATGACGCTTTCTATTTTCTGATCAAAGTTGATCATTCCCTCACACTTCGAAGCCGTTTGAGCTAATAGTTTCTAGCCGTGCGCATCTTGGTAACCAATGACGATGGGATAGAGAGCGAGGGCCTTCATGTTCTGGCCCGAGCGCTGAGAGGACAAGGAGAAGTAATCGTCGTAGCTCCTGATAGCGAATATTCCGGTGCGGGAGCGGCAATAGGGCCTATTCACTTGAGCGAACCTGAAGTTCGCTCGGTTGATGTCGATGGGATTGATACGGCCTGGTCTGTTTCAGGGCCCCCAGCGCTGTGTGTCATGTTCGCTCGACTTGGCCTGTTCGGAGATGTCGACTTAGTCGTATCTGGGATCAACCCGGGTGCCAATGTGGGTCGCTCCGTTTACCATTCGGGAACAGTGGGAGCGGCGCTCACAGCTCGCCATACCAACATCCCNAGTCTTGCAGTGAGCCAGCATTTGACTGGTTTCGGCGTCGAGGGTCAAGTTTGGGAAGATCTAATCGTCGGTCAGAAGTGGCACGTGGCTGCGGAGGTAGCGAGCACCATCGTCGAAGGCTTACTNCGCGACGACGTTGGCGACAGCCCAGTGGTCAATGTCAATGTTCCAAATCTCGAACTCGACCAAATTCGAGGATGGCGGTTCACTGAACTCGGAGACCAACCTCCCCGAGCAATTGAAAACATTGAGTTGCAGCCGACTCCCGATGAGGGGACCTTTCGGGTATCGATGTCATGGGGGGACGAGAATTTGCAGTCTCCAGATGTTGACGCAGGTGCGGTGATGAACGACGAAATATCGGTCTCCTATCTGTCGNGGATCGTCGCNCTATCTCCNCCACCGGTTTCAACTCTCGGTGAGGCCTTGGATGGCCTTCTCGACGCGAAGTAANCCAACGTGGTCTCCTGATAGCTCNGGCTATACGCGTTGCCTGATCCATTCAACNATTAGGTCAGCTGCTTCGTCGCGGGCNCCATCTCGATCTCGAAGGTAGTGATCGCCTTCGATAGTGCTTTTCGTTAGATCATCTGAGCCNAGTGCTTCNACAATGGCCTTCGTATCACCGGGGAAGACGCCCGTGTCTGCGTCGGCTTCAATGACAAGAGCCGGAATCCTGATTCGTTGTAGGTGCGGCGCTGCGTTGCATTGCGAATCAGTGAGGCTCCACATGGAGAGCCATGTTCGCAGGGAGCTAACNGTCCCGACACCGTAGATCCCATAATTAGCTCTTCGCGGATCACCGAGGTAACAACTCGGGAATTCGCGATTACTTGGATCGATGGAGCCATCAATCATTCGCANGTCGGCCCATAAGCGCGGCGTTGTAAACAACCGGTCGTAGTGNCCTGCNNAAACAATGCGATCAATTTCGTCGCGGGCCCATTGGGTGATTCGACGATTTCGCTCTCGTTGGGCTTCACGATATTGGGCAATGAAGTTCTTAGTGAATGGGATTTCTCTGTCCTCTGCAAACGGGTTCAAATCTTCGTTGATGCTCAGCGGGTCGTCTTCTTGTTCAACNGATGGATCCATCCAATTCGTTAACACTTCGGGCCGCCCCGGATGAGCGGCGAGAGAAATGTAGAGGTCTGCGCCGGGTACTTCTAGAGCGGAAGGGACTATCGAACTGCGTCCATATTCTGGTTCAAGGTTCGGCTGCATCGATTGCGATTGGTAGGCAGCCATGAGTGAACCACCACCTGAATTTCCGAGCAGTACGACAGTTCGCACACCTGCCTCTTCCCGCAACCAGCGAACTCCCACTGCTATTTCGGCAATTGCGTGGTCAAGCAAGAAATAGGGTTCGGCACCGCGAAAACGTGTATTCCATCCGAGAAACCCGACTCCACGTCGAGCGCAAAAATCGGCCAGATAATGTTCGCTGAAATCAATGTTGTAGTGGGTCGCTATTACAGCAACAGAGGGACGGCTCCCTCGGGGTCGATGGTAGATCCCTTGACAAGGGTGACCTCCGGCTCCTGCGCGCCCAACTACCGGAGATGCAAGGCCGACNAATTCTCGTTCAACTGACCCGCTCAGCTGAGTTCTCCAATGGGCGCNGCTAACAGACGAGCTGCTTCCTTTTCGTCTACTGGCATTCCTGTGGTGTCGCGGCAAAGTTCTACGAGAACTTGGTTGGGGTCGAGGTAATACAGCGAATAACACCAACCATGATCAATTTCCATTGTGGGTTCAANNCCTTCGGACGTCATACGGGAGCGAACTTCCTCTTGCATTTCTTCAGTTGCNTCAAACGCCGCGTGGTTNANAAAGACTGGNACTCCCAGACTTTCGTTCACATCAGTTGTCCAGTCGGCTTTCTCTCCTATGTTCTCGAAGGCAAAAAACGCAATACATTGTCCGTTTCCTGTGTCGAAAAACACGTGTTTGATCCAGCCCTCTTCCCGGTCCTGGAATTCTGTGTTCACTAACGGAAACCCAAAAAGATCCTCATAAAAGTGCCGCGTGGCCTCAAGGTCTTTGGTTGAGTATGCGACGTGGTGAAATGCCATCGGTGCTCCATTCAGTCGGCTTGCACTCCAGTTTCGCGGACGCGGGCGCCCTGCACGACCGCGATTGCTGCAACTACTGCTAAAAACACAGAAACGAGGGCTGCCCAGTGAGCTAGGTCATGGTAACTGCGTTGCTCTACAGCTAACCCTGATGAGATTCCCGCAGCTGCACCAGTCGCTGTCATCAAAACATCNGCCGTTGATTGAGTGGCGACGCGAACTTCGGGTGGAAACGCCTCTGTCATAAGTGCACTGCCCGCCACAAGTGAAGAACACCATCCAATTCCAATCAAGAACAGCCCTACAAAATGACCTGCCGCGTCAGTGGCATCAGTATGCGACGCNATCTCAGAACCAAGCGCTGTCACAACAGCACCAATCCCTATCAATAGCTCTTTGCTTAATCGGTCGGCAATTCTTCCGATCCAGGGCGAGAAGGCGTACATCCCGATGATGTGCATCGAAATCATCAAACCGATGATGAGTGGGTCTTGGTTTCCGTCCCTCATATGCAGCGGCGTTACGGTCATGACTCCAACCATCACGCCTTGCGACAGCATCATTCCCAATAACGCGATGCGTGCGGCAGGGTGAGCGAGGATCAAACCCAAATCGGAGAAACGGGGGCCTCGAATGGAAACTTTGCTGGCGTCAGCAACTAGCAGAAGCGGATCCGGTCTTAATCGCTTCAAAATCGCCCCGGCAGCGACAACGAAGAGGGTCACAGATACTAGGTAGGAGAAGACGAATCCGCTTCCACCTTCAGATGAGCCCGCTAGCGACCTAAGCCCGAGGCCTACTGTCGGCCCAAGCACTGACCCAACTGTGTTTGCCCAGACAACCAAGCTAATGCTTCTCGCTCGATTTTCGTCGGTCGCAAGATCAGATCCTGCGTACCGGGCAGCCAAGTTTCCAGCTTGTCCGCAACCACAAAGGGTCATTCCGACTACGAGAAGAATGTAGGTCTCAGTAAAGGCTGCCAGTAAGGCACAGCTTGCTCCCAAAGACCCAACCAAGTAGGCGGCGCCTATGCCAATACGTCTNCCCCGTTTCGCCATCACGGNCGCNACNGGAATTCCTGCCAAACTTTGNCCGATGCTCAAACCAACTGCGGCAAGAGCNCCCAACGTGTCGCTNCCGGTGATCTCACTGCCTAAGAGCGCTGCTACNGAGTATGAAGTTCCCATAGCTAGACCGCCTGGAACCACCCCTTGTTGNAGAACNCGAACGGTCCGCTTCTGAACAGCGTCNCGGTCGGTTGTGTGGTGAGTCAATCTGTTCNCGATTCTTGCGCAATNCTTTGCGCCCANCGATANTCCGGTTTACCCGCTGGGCTTCGTTTGATTTGGTNGACCTGAATTATTGCTTTGGGTCTCTTNTAGCGGGCGATGTGGCNACCGCAGTGTTCGATNATNTCTGACTCTAGANCCTTTGCTTGTTCTNCTAGCTGAACAATTGCNACAACTTCATTCCCCCATCGGGGGCTCGGCCGGCCGCACACAATGGCGTCGTACACGGCGGGGTGTGTCTTCACAGCAGTCTCTACTTCTTCTGCAAAAATTTTTTCTCCACCAGAATTGATGGTTACCGAATCTCGCCCCAATACTTGGATCCTGCGATCTTCAAGCAAGCGCGCTCGATCTCCTGGAACAGAGAATCTGACCCCTCCTATGACCGGAAAAGTTTTCTGAGTCTTCTCAGCATCGTTCAAATATCCCAGTGGCACTCGTCCCGACATAGCGAACCAGCCAATCTCGTCTGATCCTGCTTCAACTACCGCATCCATTTGTGGATTAACGACTGCACTACCTGATGCTGGTTCAAAGTCACCTGTACTCGCTCTTTCGGTTTTGGTGCTTACGTTGCTTCCTTGCACACCAGTCTCGCTCGACCCAATGGAGTCTCGGATAGTTACCCCACCAAATTGCTGTTTGAGTTCTTCTTTCAGTTCAGCATTCAACACTGCGCCTCCACTGATGATTGAACGCAATGAACGCGGTATCAGTTGGCTAGATCTGGAGGCGTCTAACAGGGGTCGAGCGAAGGCATCCCCGACTATTTGTAGGAATTCGACATCTTCACGTTCGCAGACCTCAAGAACACTTGCGGCGTCGTAGCGATCAGTGATGTCGGGAAGAACCACTGTGTGCCCCATCGATAATGCTTGGAGTGCTATCCACTGAGCAGCACCATGCATGAACGGGGCGCTGGTCATCCAACGCAGTGTTCCCTTGCCCGCTGCGCTAGCGATCTCGGCGTAGGAATCGTATTCGCGGTTCTCTTTTCTGTTTAATCCACCTAAAGCACCCACAAAAAAATCTGCGTTGCGCCAGAGCACACCCTTAGGCAGTCCGGTAGTTCCACCTGTGTAAAGGACATACAAATCATCGGGAGAGCAGTGACTCAGATCTCTTGGTTCGTGGCCGTAAATGAAGTCGTTGTAATAAACAGCGCCCTCGAGTAAGCGATTACCTGATTGGTCTGGTACCTGAACGATGAGTTCTATGTTTGGCAATTGGGGCAGAACTTCAGCAAGGTTCGGTGCGTAGGCAGAGTTGACGATGACTGCCTTTGCTTCTGAATCAGTCAAGAGATAACACAGCTCATCTGCCATGTATCTGTGATTCACATTGAATGTGGCCGCTCGCGCGGCCCAACCGCCCAACATTGATTCGAGATATTCGAACTCGTTATTCAGATATAGGGCTATGTGGTCTTGACCACTTTCATGCCCTCCTAATTCTGAACGCTCTTTGCGACAAGAGAGGCCCGCTGCGTCTAACGCATTTCCTAACCTGCGATACCGGTCAACGAAATCGGGGAAGGAAACCTCGCTCCCTCGGTGGATGAGTGCTATCCGGTCGGGGTGCGCTTCGGCAACTGCTGCTATCGCCCGAGCCAGGTTGAATTCCACGGACGAGACAGTAACCAATCTGAAGAACTGCAGTTATTGAAACGAGGGTCAAATTTCGAGCCACGGAAAAGATTTGTCGCATCAATAGCGTTCTCTGATTTATTGATCGGACAAAATGGGTATATGGACCAGCAGCTTGTTCTCGCATCCGGTTCGCCCCGCCGAAAGGAGTTGCTGTCTCTTCTCGGCGTCGATTTCATAATCCGCGCTCCCGAAATCAACGAATCACAGCATGTCGGGGAAGACCCAGAAAAATATGTGCGACGGATTTCCTCGGAGAAGACCTCGGCAGTGAAGGGGTCAGTGATTCTAGGAGCCGATACGTGCGTCGTGTTAGAGGACACTATTTATGGCAAACCAGGCAATCTAGAGAATGCAGCAGCAATGCTTCAAAAATTATCGGGCAAGGTGCATCAAGTCGTATCCGGCGTCGCGGTCCGGACTAATGAGCATCTAATGGTGGCCGTGGTTCATACCGACGTAGAGTTTATTTCCTTGAATCAACGTCTAATTGATTGGTACCTAGGCTTAGGTGAGTCTCTGGACAAAGCAGGGGCATACGCTCTTCAGGGTGCCGGAGGTTCGCTCATCAAAGCTATTAATGGCAGCCATTCAAATGTTGTCGGTCTACCACTAGTCGAAACCGCGAGTCTGCTCGACCGAGCTGGCATCGATCTGATGTCCCCAGAACGAAACGTGGCATCGTGAACGCTTACAAGAGTGCACTCAATGAGAACCTGGAACCATTTCGACACGGCGAAGTGCAGCCGGTGGAACTAGGGCCGATCCATCTGAAAACTCCTGTCGTTTTGGCACCCATGGCCGGAGTAACCGACTGGCCTTTTCGGTCGTTATGTTCAGGGTGGGGCGCAGCTCTCTATGTCAATCAAATGATCACAGCTAGGGCTCTAGTAGAAGAAAATTCGACGACATGGAAGCTTGCCGAGTTCGGTGCAAATGAACTCACCCGCTCAATTCAGCTCTACGGAACAGATCCAAAATATGTGTCGTTGGCGGTCCAAATGCTGAAAGACCGATTAGGCGTTGACCACATCGACATGAATTTCGGCTGCCCGGCTCCGAAAGTGACCCGNAACGGCGGCGGGGCGGCTATCCCAGTGAAACGTCGACTCCTCGCAGCGATAGTCGAGGCTGCGGTTGAAGCCGCCGGTAAGACACCAGTGACAATTAAATTTCGCAAAGGCATCGATCAAGAGAATTTGACCTTTCTTGACAGTGGATGGATAGCTCAAGAGTCAGGTTGCGCCGCAGTTACTTTGCATGCGCGAACCGCTAACGACCTTTATTCGGGTCATGCAGATTGGGATGCCATCGCCGAATTAGTGCAACACATCGATATTCCAGTGTTCGGCAATGGTGACATTTGGGAGCCGTGGGACGCTTTGCGAATGATGCGGCACACCGGAGCAGCTGGTGTTGAGGTCGGCAGAGGTTGCTTGGGACGACCCTGGCTCTTCGCTGATCTGGTATCGGTGCTTAGCGGAGAAGAGCCCCGGTTAACTCAACCAAATCTCGGACTAGTTGCCGAGGTCATGCTCGACCATCTGACCCGATTGCTGAAATTTTATGATGAAGATGAGAGCGTGGTCGTGCGACGGTTCCGCAAGCACGCTGGTTGGTACGTTGCAGGTTGGCCGGTTGGGAAAGAGCTTCGAAGACGTCTTCATGCTGTAAACAGCTTCGATGATCTGGCAGCTATCACTCAAGAATTCGACCAGGACGCCATATTGCCGCCCGAGGGAGTGCGGGTGAAACGAAGCCATACTGGTGGCCCACGTAGGGTTGCGCTACCCGAAAATTGGTTGGCCGATCCTGACGAAGCGGTAACGCTTGCTTCCAGTGCGGAGGCAAACGTAAGTGGCGGTTGACTCTGACCCGACATCAGCCAAGGAGACGTGGCGAAAGGAGCTGAAGCCACTCAGAACCAAGATTGACTCCTCGTCGGAGGCGACTGTGATCGCTCATTTAGTGACCTTCTTAAAGCATGTTCCCGGGTCATTTCTGTTCTACCGAGCAGTGTCTACCGAACTTCAACTCGACGGTTTGGCTGATCAACTTGGATGGGGACGCTTCGTGGTCACTCGAACGCCAGAGACTGGCCCACTCACGGTTCATCCGGCGACCGGGTCTATGGAGTTGCACCGGTTTGGCTATATGCAGCCAGTCGAGACCGCNGAAACTGTTCCACTCAACTCAATATCAGTGGCTCTGNTACCCGCTCTAGCCGTCGATANACGCGGTAACCGACTNGGTCACGGAGCGGGNTACTATGACGAACTTCTTTCTCGACTCCCCNGTGACTGNCTCAGNATTGGAGTTTCCACGGAACAATTTATATTCGACGAATTACCGTCNGAANCTCACGACGTTCCAATGACCCATCTGGCATCTGAAGCCGGAGTGCGGGCTGTCGCTGATCCGGTTANTTAGTTCAGGTTGGCTCGTATCGCATTTGACGCCAACGTGAGGTTGCAGTTGTNACTTCCACCATTTCAGNNGAAAGCAACACCCCTTCGACAAAGATGTCGCGCCCTTCGACTTCNGTGACCCANGCTCGGGCGATCACTTCTTCAGCTAAGAACGCCGGCCTCAAATATTGGAGATGTATTTCTGCTGTNGCGCAAGCCAAATCGAGTGCTTCATGGGTCAACGTNCTCTGAGCCGCTACACCCATTACCTCATCNAGAATCGCCGCNTGGATTCCGCCATGGATGACCGTGTCAAACCCGCAATGATGTTGCTNTGTCAGNTGGCGGGTCTCGATAGTGCCNTCGTCATATCTGGAAAACCTCAGCCCGAGGCCTTTCTCATTTGAAGTGGAGCANCCGAAACACTNGTCAACCCCAGATCTTTCAAGTGGGTACGGGCTAGGTGAACGTTCCTCGTAATAATCACTTGGGCGTTTTGTCACATATCGAATCGTAGGCACTGAGGGCTGCCCGCGCCCACCTCACTCCAGAACTTCTGCCACCGCCAATTCTGCGATCTGTTCCCCGTCATATCCCAGTATTCCCTCCAAAATCTCCATCGAATGCTGGCCGTAGGTGGGACCGGCCCAATCGAAGCCACCTTGAGATCGTGATAAGCGATGAGGAATGCCATCGACCATCACTTGTCGAGCTTCGGGATGCGGAACCCATGGGAAATGGTCACGGTGAACAAGCTGTGGGTCGTTCATACAATCGCCTGTGTTCTGGACCATATGAGCGGTGATGCCGTGGCGTTGGAGACGGATTTGCAGTCCTCCGGGACTTTGAACTTGGGTCCATGCTGCGATTGCTTCGTCAATTGTTTCTGCCTGNTGAGAGCGCTCTTCCAAGTTCANNTCGGCGAGGTCGTCACGTCTCATTTCCACACATAGAGACTTCCACTGGTCATCGTTTTCACANACGATTGCGCACCACTGGTCTTCNCCCACNCANGGGTACACCGAATGGGGAACCATTTCGGNATCAGCGTTACCTGCGCGCGTCGGCATCTGGCCTGTCTTTTGATANTCAAGAATTCCNGGNGTGAGATAGTGAGTTGCTGCTTCGGCTTGNGAAAAATCTAAATATTGCCCTTTNCCTGTGCGGCGCCGGTAGTCCAGNGCCGCCAAGAGCGCTGCAGTGGTGAANCGTGGTGAGGTGTAATCGGTGTAGGCCATNTAAGGNCCGGCTGCTCCTCGGTCGGGCCATCCGGTGATGTCATAGAACCCAGCGACAGCNGCNGCCAAGTTGCCAAAGCCTGCNAAATTNTTCATCGGCCCGGTTTGACCAAAAACACAAC
Source organism: Acidimicrobiaceae bacterium (assembly GCA_002713975.1). Lineage (GTDB taxonomy): Bacteria > Actinomycetota > Acidimicrobiia > Acidimicrobiales > Poriferisodalaceae > MedAcidi-G3. The sequence goes on from PAVP01000002.1 coordinate 15,720, forward strand.
TGGACAAGACGATGATTCCTGGGTTGATCTCTTTAAGAGCTTCGTAACCGAAGCCCATGGATTCCAACGTGCCCGGTGTAAAAGACTCAACGACCACATCGGCCCAATTCGCGAGGTCCAACACCACTTGTTTGGCCTCAGGCTTCGAGAGGTTGATGGCGAGACTCAACTTGTTCGCGTTGACAGCATGCCAACCGATCGCGTTTTCCTGGTCGGGGACATCGTCGCGATGNCCCAACGCTCCTCTNAGGAGACAAGGCCTCGTAACCGATTCGAGTCGAACAACTTCAGCTCCCCANTAGGCGAGGATTTTCGTGCTNANNGGTGCTGCCGCCACCCAAGAAAAATCCAAGACCTTTAGGCCTTCTAAAGGTCTGTNGGTTTTTGTCGCATTACCNGGCTCCGGTATTTCCGNAGGTGGCTCTCTGNGNAAATCAACGTNGGACTGGTGTTCTCCCAATNTTGGNGCCGCNTCTAGACGACGCAGNGGGGTTTCGCTTGCCTGAATAAATGGTCCGGGATNACGAATNCCTTCAACTTCATCCCAAAATTTGCGCGCTTCGAACTGTTCGCTCTCAACTACGTCGGCTAGATCGGTGACTGGGGTTACTAATAACCCTCGTTCCAAGCTTTCTTTCAGAAACTCTGCCTTGGTCCTGTCCGCTGCAAAGTCAGCTATCAGGTCCATTACTCTGGCAAGTTCCTCNAGGGTTTCGGTCCCTTGTTGGATGTGCAGTGCGAAGTCCACCCAATCTTTGTCCCGGGTCGCTTCGTCGCAGGCTCCCTCTTCGCACATCCAATCCATAAAGCGCTGGAACATCGGGCCGATCATCGCTCCGAAAGCAACGGTGATCACTACNTCGCCATCAGCGCACGGGTAGGTCCATCTGAGGTGCACTGGGCCTTGTTGCACGCCCCCGGCCATCCGTTCTTGCGGCGCTAGTCCCGCAGGNCCGTGCAAATTCGCTGGTAGAGCAGTTTCCGACATTGCCTGCTGAGCAGATACGTCGACGTGTTGACCAAGACCTGATCTAGATCGCTCGTCGCTGGCTACGAGCGCTCCGACCAGTGCCTGACATGACGCGTGTGACCATGCCTGGGGAATAGATATACGAACCGGTGGTCTATCCCCATCTCCGTTGCAAATCATTTGGCCGCTGGCCGCCACGAGGGTGAGGTCAGTAGCCGACCAAGCAGCTTTCGGTCCATCATCTCCGAATGGGGTTAGTGAGACTGTTATTAAGCTCGGATTATCGGAGCGGAGCTTCGCTAAATCTATGGGAAAGCCAGTCGCTCCGCAGTCGATAACAAAGTCTGCGTCTGCAGCTAATTCGTTTACGTCTGCTGTGCTTCGGATGGTGACTGATCTCTTGCCTCTGTTGTAGGCCTCAAACCAATGGTCACGCTCCCACCCTTCTTCGGGTTCGGCGAGGACAACNTCACAACCCAGTTGNGCTAGAAGAAANCCNGCCATCCAACCTCGACGGTCGGTGAGGTCAATAACGCGGTAATTGTCAAGCATGGATCCCCCATAACTGTCGCCGGAATCTTAGATCGACTTTTTNGCNACCTTNCTCGCGACTTCAATTTCCNGATGACGAAAACATNGTGTGAGNTGGTCGTTGACTATGCCATCTGCCTGCATGAGCGAGTAACAGGTGGTCGGCCCGACNAATCGCCAGCCNAGTTTCTTCAACTCTTTACTCATGTGTTCCGATTCNNTGGTTTTNGCTGCGATNTCAGAAAGTTTTTGTGCCGGTTGATGNTTCGCTGGCTCAAACCCCCAAAANAACTTTGCAAGTGAGCCATANNGCTCGATGGTTGACACNGCNGCTTGTGCGTTGTTGATCGTGGCTTCAATCTTGCCTCGATGCCTNACGATGCCAGAGTCATTGAGAAGTTCTTGCACCTCTTGGTCACCGAAGCCAGCAACTTTTTCTATTTCGAATCCGCCGAAAGCAACCCTGAAGTTCTCTCGCTTCCGAAGAATCGTTAACCACGATAAGCCTGCTTGAAAGCCTTCAAGACACATCTTCTCGTAGAGCTTGACATCATCTGTGACCGGCATCCCCCATTCAGTGTCGTGGTAATGCGCGTAGTCGGTGTCTCCTTCGCCCCATCCGCAAACGGAAACCCCATTACTGCGAGTTTTGATTCCTGTACTCATATCCCTGAAAATAACCGTTGGGAACCGACGTTGGTTTGTCTTCTGACTTAACTGTAAGACTGAGTGAGATATCCAAGGAGAAGTGGTGAATAAGGATCTAGAAGAACTGGTCGATGTGAAGGCTTGTGAGAAACTCATTGCTGAGTATTGCCATCTGGTCGACTTCGGCAATGCCAGCGCAATCGCTGATTTGTTTACACCTGATGGTTGCTGGTCAGGGCCCGGGGCTGAAATGGTTGGGCAAGACGAGATCCGGGCAGGTTTCTCCGCAAGGCAAGACGTCACGCGCCGTCAATCCCGGCATCTCTGCACGAATGTCTTAGTTCGCGTCCAGGGGGATGAGGCGACGAGTCTTTGTTACCTGCTTAACTTCCGTCACGATTCGCGAACGGGAATTGCGGAGTCTCCAGCCCCAGCAGGGTTACCAAAATATGTAGGTGAGTACCACGATCGATTCGTGCGCACNCCTTTGGGTTGGCGATTCGCGTCGAGACGCTGCGAATTGGCTTTCCTTCGAGACTGAGTTNATCAATATGGTTGGGGTATCTGTTCAACCATTTACTGAGGCATAATTAATCGCAGAAAATCTTTAGAAGTCTTCGGTGGTCTTACGATGAGTCGTTTACAACTAGCTATTGACGTAGCGAATCTTGATGAAGCAATCGAGTTCTACTCAAGAATGTTTTCTAGTGAACCGAGCAAAGTCAGGCCAGGGTACGCGAACTTCACTATCGAGGAACCGCCTCTCAAGCTAGTTCTATTTGAAGACATCGNGAATGGTGGCTCAATCAACCACCTCGGCGTGGAGGTCGACGACGTCAAAATGGTGCACGAGGCTGACGCTCGAATGACGGACGAAGGTTTAACGACTACCGGCATCGACGAAACAATGTGCTGTTACGCGGACAAGACCGAAACTTGGATCGACGGACCTGATGACATTCGCTGGGAATGGTACGTAAAGAGGGGCGACAACGAACAACTCGAAAATGTCGTGGTCTCTTCTGAAGCTAATTGCTGTGAGAATTAACCCTCAGTCGATCAGCTAGCTGGCTGCGGCTCGGCTGCTGCGTCAATTTCGGGATCGTGTTGAACTTGGCCACGCGTCCCTTGTGTCATCTCTGAGTGGAGTTGACGCACCTTCGAACTTCCTGTGGTGGTGAACAGATTGGGGACTATCGCGTGCACCGCGCATGCAATTCCGGCGATAAGCAGCTCTTTTGAGAAATGGCTCGCTACCCGAAAGTGTTCTCCGTAGCTTTCACCAGCAGATGCTGGGTGTTCCGTGAAATAACCCTTGAATCCCATGTGAAGACCGTAAGCCCTTGGGCACGAAACGTTGTTGCCCAGCGCGTCGTATTTAAGCGTTATTGTGCAACTATATAGTTCTATGATCGATCTTTTAACAGTATTATTGCGTCATGGACCTTATTGATCGGGAAATACTGCACCTCCTACAGCAAGACGCGACACGTTCGTCTCGAGAACTAGGTAATGANGTCGGGTTGACTCCTACCCCGTGCTGGCGACGCATCCAAACCTTAAGACAAGACGGCATTATTCGACGAGAAGTAGCGATCCTCGATGCATCACGACTTTCGTTAGATATCAACGCATTGGTTCAAATTCGCACTAATGACCATTCGGCAAGATGGCTTGCCGATTTCACTGCCGCCATCGAAGAGTTCCCTGAAATCGTTGAGGCTTTCCGAACGAGTGGCGAGATTGATTACATGCTCAGAGTGGTTGTTCCCGATATGAATTCTTATGACGACTTCTATAAACGCCTGATCGAACGTGTAGCTCTTTACGACGTCCGCACCATTTTCGAAATGGAAGAACTAAAACGAACTACCGCACTCCCCCTGGACTACGCCGCTTTCGAGTCACCTTAGACACTCAGCCAGTAAGAATCTCTGCCGCCTTCACAACCGCTATTCGAGCTCGGTCGTCGATACCTTCGGGGTCGGCACTCGCTATCGGGTGTTCNATAACAGCAAACGGATGGAGTGGCACTCCCTGCACTCTCGCCATAAGTTCAGCTGCATCAACGAAAGCCGTTGTCATAATGCTGACCGCCGGAATTCCACTACGTTCTGCGATCACGGCATCGTGCAAACTGCACGATGAGCAACTGCCTCAATCTCCTACCCCGCTAAGAACCGCATCCCATCCCATTGCTTCTTGCATCAACTCAACTTCAGCGGGGGCGCTGTAATTTTTTTTGGTTCTACGAACAACTTCCGAAACTCCATATTCGGTTCGCAAAATGAACTCGACGCGATCGAAGAAAGGCAATGTGTTCTCTTTGCCGTTCGATATCAGACCTACGACGNCCCCATTAAGACTACTTATTCGAGCAGCCGGCTCGGANCCATCGACCTGCTGCTCATGGCTCGGATCCATCANTTCCATGGCTACGGCACCTCGCAGTCAACACACGCGCCAACCGCCACCGTAGNTGCCCGACTCTTGGTTCCGAGCCATGGAGGAATGACTTGAGCAAAACCTCCAGCTGGACCACCAGCGGCAACAACGATGAGTTCTTCTGGGGATTCCATTGCTGGATACTCGCGGTCCGCGCGGTCTTTAACAACTGACCCTTTACCTACTTGTTTCCAGGAGCCTCGCATGACTCGGGCCCGATCAAAGACGCATCTTTGGACATCGGCTTTTGACCATCCAGCATCGCTGAAGTGTTGTCGAAGCTGTGTGGGTAACACGACTACGTAATTACCTGCCCATATTGAGTAATGAAGTTGGTTAGCTCGAATTTCCGCAGAGATCGTGTCACAAATCTGTTCAGGGTCGGAAGTCCATTCGTTCATTATCTGTCGAGGTGCCATCGCCGCAACAGCTGTAACCGCCGACACATCAGATTCTCCAAGACGTTCTTCGGCTAACGACGACCAAGGAGAATTTTCTTCATCCTCCGCTAAACAATAAGAGAATTTTCCGGGGTGGCCCAAGGTGGAACGGTCGATCTCACCGGGCCGGACATCTAACAGGTTGATGAGCCCAAGTCGTATCGCCCGACCAACTGCAGCAGAGGCACGATCGGTGTTACCTAGCGCATTAAAGGTCGCAACCATTTCGAGTTGACGACGAATTGGCCCATTGACGATGAGCAANACCGCGCACCCNCCAGTTGANGCGGTCGCTCCGTGNAGGAGGAACTCGGGNNGGAGCATTGCNGTGAACGCAGTCACAACCAGCGGAAAGTGTTCCGGAAGGCACCCTGCCATGACGGCATTAATTGCAAGTTTTTCTGCGGTTATCGAACGTTCCCTGACCGGCTCGATGCCAACTAAATGTTCCGGCGACAACAATGCCCACTCCAGACACGCCGATACCAGTTCAGGTGTTGGTGGAATAACGGGAAGGCCATCAGTCCAACCATTGGAGTGGTAGGTCTCCTGTGCGACCGCAAAGTCAGTGGCGGTGATACGAGAGGATGTTAAGTTCACGGATTACTCCAGTCAGGCTGATGCCGCCAGACTGTCTCCACCGACGGGCAGAGTCGCGACATCAATTTCGTAGAGTTCAGCTGTGTTATCGCACAAAATATCTTTTGCTTGCTTATCAGTGAGATCGGCAGCATGCTCATCGAGCATTTCCTGGCTCCACGGCCAAGTACTGTCGCTGTGAGGGAAATCGTTCGCCCACAAAAGTCGTTGATGGTTCACATGCTCGACCATTTTGAATGCGATCCAGTCATCTTGAAAGGTCGTATAGATGTGTTCCCGAAAGTACTCACTCGGTAACTTGGAGAGTTCTTGACCTGGCGGCAACCAGTAACGGTGGCGCTTGTAAGCGTGGTCCATTCGGTACATGTAGTGGGGAACCCAACCGGCATCAGCTTCTACACAGACAACTCGCAGCCCTGGGTTTCGCTCGAATACTCCACCGAAAACAAGAGTTCCCATAATGTCTTGGTTGGCGCGAATGATGGTCATAAACGAGTTCGCTTTGGGTCCTCGTGGTCGACCTGATTCTTTGGTCGTCAATATGTGCCACGACAGCGGCAGCTTCAATTCAGTTGCTGCATTCCAGAACGGATCCCATCTCGGGTCGTCGTAATCAAAGTCAGTTGCAGGGTTTCCGGGCATCATGACGCCACGCATTCCACTAGCTTTCATCTCTTCTAGTTGAGCGATGCCTTCCTCCACTGATCGGAGTGGGGTCTGAGCGATCGCNAGAAGTCGGTGGGGGTTTACCGAGCAATAGTCACTGATCCACCTGTTGTAGGCATCCATGGCAGCCTTTTTGTATTCAACATCGGGGTGGTTGCAAAGAACCATCCCGACTGAGGGGTAGATAACTTCGGCCGACACACCATCACGATCCTGGTCTTGCAGTCGGTAGTCGGAATCCCATCCGCTTAGCGGTAGCTCATCCCACTTGGCTCGCGGGTTTAAGTCTTCGGGGGCCTGACCAGCGGCTGCTATCAAACCCATTTGGATAGTCCGTTTCATCCCATCTATGACATACACGTCTCCCTTGTCCTCAGTTTCGACCACATGCGGNGCGANNTCTCGCCACTTCGGNTCGATGTAGTCGATATACGCGTTGGGAGCTTCGGCGATNTGTGAATCAGCGGAGATGATTGGATAATTGACCTGCATCGGGTCCCCTTTCCCCAGTACTGGCATGCTACTGAGGTCACNGGATTAGTGCTGTGCTGGTGATAGCAATTACAGGTGTCCGTGCNGAGAGCAAAGTTTCAAGAANCGGAAAAACTTTTAATTCTTTGCGGTGCCACGTTTCTAGTAATGGCAGGCCAGGGGGTCGTCGGCCCGGTCCTTCCTCTGTACGCGCGTGATTTCGGGGTCAGCGCAACGATGGTCGGATTGACCCTCACAGTTTTCGCATTAGCGCGGTTAATTCTGAACATCCCAGCGGGACTGATTGCAGACCGGTTCGGGAGACGAGTCCTTCTCATAGGTGGACCGATCTTGACCTCTATAGGTATGTTCGGCTCAGGTTTCGCTGGGGACATTTGGTCGCTCCTGATATGGAGGTTTGTTGCTGGCGCAGGTTCAGCTTTTTTTATGAGCGGTGCCTTGATCTATCTGATCGATATCGCGCCACCGGATCTCCGCGCCCGTTACGTGGCGACTAACCAGTGGGCGTTAAGCGTCGGAGTTGCTTTAGGTCCCGGAATCGGCGGTTTGGTCGCTGAACGGTGGGGGCTCGCCGCGCCATTCCACCTAGTTGGGGTCATCGCATTATTTGCCGCGGTCTACGCCGTTTTCCGTCTCCCAGAAACACGCCGTTCATCGAGTCCCGAACGCAAAGATGAAAGTCCAGCTCGCGAAGCCGCACGAATCGCACGAAGCGGGCCTTTCCTAGCAATTGCGTTTGTGACAGGCACCATCTTTATGACACGAGCCGGCACGCGAGCAACCTTGGTCCCACTTCATGCAGATGAAACTTTGGCGTGGGGTCCAGGTGAACTGGGTTTGGTGTTCACGGTTACCGGGGTAATGACGCTGTTCACATTGTGGCCCGCAACATGGGCGGCGGAGAACATCGGTCGAGCGTCGGTCATTCTGTTTTCTGNATTGGCTGCTGCATTGGGAACCTTCGTTATCGGGTCGAGTTCGACTCCTATGTGGTTCGTATTAGGAAATGTGATCCTTACCTTGGGCACAGGTACTGCCGGGCCGGCGCCGGCTGCGTTCGTAGCCGATCTCTTTCCTGAACGGATGCGTGGATTGGGTGTAGGTCTCTACCGGTCAGCGGGCGACGTAGGTTTCGTTTTGGGGCCACCGGCTCTGGGCTGGTTGAGCGATAACGCGTCAATGTCTGTGGCGTTTCAAACTGCCGGTTGTTTAGTCGGTGCCGCCGGGGTGTATTTCGTGTTAGTTACACGCCGCAGCGAAAGTCAGGTTGCTCGGGAACCAGGTCAATAAATTTTTGAGGAACCATCGCCGGCTCCTCCTTCGACCGCGGTTTTTAAATCTCGGTAGCTCCCTTTGGCTACGGCAGCAATATCTCCGCTGATTGTTTGCATCATGAAGCCTTTTTCTCGGCGGTTAGCTGCAAGAGCGCTCGTGGAATGAATGCCCGCCACTTTGCCCGCTTTGTTGCATCTCTCAACTATGTGTTCCAGGACTTGTTTGTATTCTTCGTTGTCGTCGCTGTACGCCGGTCCGTACCCGTAGCTCAATGACAAGTCAGCGGGTCCAACATATATCGCATCAACTCCTTCAACTCCGAGAATTGCATCAAGGTTCTCCACCGCGTCGCGAGTTTCGATCATGGGAATGCATGCATTGGTCTGATTTGCAGTCGGGTAGTAATCCTCCCCTGCATTCGCGGCACGGGCTCCAATGATTGTCGGACCGTAACTCCTCTGGCCCAGAGGCGGATATTTCGTCGCGGCCACCGCGCTTTCAGCCTCTGCAACTGAGTTGACCATAGGGATGATAATTCCGCGTGCACCGGCATCGAGAATGCGCCCTATGATTCCGGGTTCGTTCCAAGGAACTCGNCATATGGGCGTTCCCTTGCCCGTCATAGTTATGGCCTGCAACATGACCGCGGCGACTTGGTAGTCGGCAATNCCGTGNTGCATGTCAACGCACACNTAATCAAAATCGACGCGAGCAACTGTTTCCGCAGCATGGGAGTCGGGAAGCGAGAGCCAGCTGCCGAGCGTTTCAGTATTTGAGGCCCATTTCTCCATTAGTGCATTCGACATGTATCAAAACTTTCGGGAACAAATGCTGATTTCAGATCAGCTCAAATCGGACACTTCATTGTTGTTCAACCGAGCTTCCAAGACCACATTCTTTGGTTCTTTAATTTGCAGAGATCCATAAATTCGTTTGTCTCTTTGATNGCCTTGGTACTTTCATGTCAANCCTGTTATGGCTGTCTTTCTTTCTGTTATCACCGCATTNCTCTATGGTTCCGGNGATTTCTTAGGCGGAGTGAGCTCGAGGCGACATCCTGCTATCCAAGTCCTGACAACAGTTTCTTTGGTTGGTGCTTTACCTCTTTTGGTTATTGCCCCGTTCATTGCGACGAGAGCNACCGTGAACGATTTGGTTCTGGGTGCCGCAGCAGGACTTGCGGGGATGGCAGGTCTTGGGCTTCTNTATCGAGGACTNGCGCGCGGTCCGATGGCGATCTTCGCGCCTATTACNGCAATCGTTTCAGCTTTATTCCCAATAATTTGGGGGGTTTCCCGAGGCGACGAACAAGGGTTGCAGATTTGGTTCGGNGTTGCGATCGGCNTAATCGGAATCTTTATCNTGAGTTCTCACCCGACCGGCGAAAACGTTCGGGTTTCTATTTCAGTGATTTACNAAGCCNTNCTGGCGGGCTTGGGTTTCGGTCTCTTCTTCTCTCTACTGAGTGAAACCAGCACTGAGTCGGCACCCTGGCCCATAGTTACGGGCCGATTTTCTGCNGCACTAGTNCTGATATGNGTCGCTTTGACGCGCANGGTGCAACTACGACCATCGAGTGGNTGGATCCCACTGATCGGNTGCGGGATTTGCGACACTGGCGCGAACGTNGCTTTCTTGTTCGCGTTGCGTTATGGACAACTNGGTCCAGTCGCTGTACTGGCAAGTCTCTANCCGGCTGTCACTGTGGTCTTAGCTCGGATCGTTTTAGGTGAGCAGCTNACGAAAAGGCGACTGGTNGGACTCGCTTTCGCTATGAGTACTGTCGTATTNATCGGTTTGAGCTGACTAATTCAGTATGTCGTTAAGGATCGCATTTCTTTGAGTAACGACCATCGGTCCGATCTTGGAGACATATTCAAGCCACGCAGGNTCAGAAAATAGCGCCGTCCTTTTCTCTGTTCGTTCTTCGAAACTGTCATAGCGCCACATGTGGATCACCTGATTGAGGTCTCCNACTTCGCTTACGTAGTAGCCCACTGGTTCACCCAGGTGACTCTTTTGTATNGCGAAGCCTTCCTCAAGGTAGAGAGCGGCGTAGGTATTCGCCGTTCCGGTTTTCAATTGATATGTCCGCATTTCAACGAAACTCATTGTTGCCTCCAAGGTTGGTCGGTAAATGATTAGCGGTAATGGTCTTCTTCTTTCAGGTCCGTCGATCTTGAAACACCGGGAAAGTAGTTCTTGTCTCTTTCACGACTTCGGCGTCTACNTCAGCGATCAAAAGAGTCTCATCGGACATGCCTGACACGATCGTTTCACCCCACGGGTCTAGNAGNGCGCTATCTCCTGCATAGCTGAGCCCGTCTCCATCACCNACACGNTTAACGCCCAATACGTAGGCCTGATTCTCGATNGCACGCGCTCTGAGGAGTGTCTGCCAGTGCGTTCTGCGACCCGCAGGCCAGTTTGCTGGGATGACAAACAAATCAGTGGATTGNGCTGTTTGCCAAAATTCGTCGGCAAATCTGAGGTCGTAACAGATGAAGAAGGTGATTCGTGTTCCTCCGATCTCGAGCTGAAGGAATTCGGTTCCCGCCCCATAGTTCTCAGGTTCCGCAGAAAAGCTGAACGGATGGATCTTTTTGTAGCGGTGAGTGTCGCCGTTCGGTGCCACCAAGTTAAGTGTGTTGTAGGCGATTCCGTCTTCCCATCGCATCGGTATCGAGCCGGTAATCCAAATCTGATGCTTGGCAGCTTGCGTCAACAGAAATTCGTGACTTGCGCCGTCGAGTGCTTCAGCGCACTTTGCTGAATTCATGGTGAATCCAGTTGAGAACATCTCGCTGAGGACTACGAGTTGTCCACCTGCGGCTACCGCACTTTCGACCTGTGACGTCAGTCTTTGGAAGTTTGAGTCGGGATCCTCCCAAATGATGTCATGTTGAAGTGCTGCTACGCGGAGGCTCATGTGAGACCCTGCANNCTGTCCACTGCTTCGCTCAGGGTGTCTAGGCTTTTGCAGAAGGTAAACCGAATCAGGTGCTGCCCTTCGTGTTGGTTGTCGTAAAAGACGACATTGGGTACAGCNACGACACCAACTTTTTCGGGAAGTTGCCAACACAATTCGAGGCCGTCTTCATATCCGACCGANCTAGCGTCCGCAGTAACAAAGTAGGTGCCTTGGGGTTCAAATATTTCAAGTCCCGCTGACTGGAGGCCCGCGGACAGGAAGTCTCGCTTTTCCCTCATGTCGGATAACAGGTTCTCGTAATAGTCGTCCCCGAGAGCTAAGCCAACTGCTATCGCGTATTGGAACGGTCCACCACTCACGTAGGTCAAGAACTGTTTCGCTATCCGCACAGCGCTAGTCAACTCTGGAGTTGCACACACCCAACCGATTTTCCAACCGGTAAACGCGAATGTCTTCCCCCCTGATGAGATGGTGACGGTCCTTTCGCGCATTCCAGGAAATGAAGCAATAGGGATGTGCTCTCCTTCGAAAACCAGGTGTTCATAGACCTCATCAGTGACAACGAGCAGGTCGCGTTCTACTGCGACTTTCGCTATGAACTCAAGTTCTTCGCGAGAGAACACTTTGCCGGTTGGATTGTGCGGGGAGTTCAACAAAATGAGCCGAGTCTTCGCCGAAAGCGCGGCGAGGAACTCTGATTCTTCGAACGCGTAGTGGGGTGGGCGAAGAGTGACTACCTTTTTGGTGGCCCCAGCCATGGCGATATTTGCACCATATATGTCGTACCAAGGCTCAAATGTAACTACTTCGTCTCCGGTTTCNCACAAAGCGAGTACGGCAGCAGCCAATGCTTCGGAGGCTCCCGCCGTAACAAGGATTTCTGAGTCNGGGTCGTATGAAAGTCCGTAGAAGCGTCGCTGATGCTCGCTGACAGCGTGGCGNAGCTCTGGAACCCCAATGCCCGGTGGGTATTGGTTGCCTAAACCGTTTCGTATTGCAGATGTCGCAGCTTCAATCACTTCGGGGGGTCCGTCTTTGTCAGGAAACCCTTGCCCTAAGTTCACTGCATTGGTCTTCATGGCTAAGGCAGACATCTCAGCAAAAATCGTCGCGCCGAAACCTTGGAGGCGGGCGTTCAAAAAGGGTTGACGTGAACTCATATTCGACACGTTAGGACCTAGACACCCGCTGCTTCTGATCTTCCTTTAACTGGTTTGAGCGAAGAAGCTGACAGTGCGCTTGACTGTGGTCATGAATTCTTCCAGATCAAATGACCACATCCCAGCTCGATACGACGTAGAGAATGTTGATTTAGCGTCGATTGACGGTGTTCTTTCGACAACTAGATCGGTAAGGCTCCGTCTTGATCTCGATCGCTCTGTTCCCAACGAACTTCTTCTTGAGTGCATTGATGTAGCTGAACAAGGTCCCGGCGGCGGTAATCAATCAAGCCGNAGGTGGTTGATTGTTCGTGATCCAGAGCAAAAGAAGCGCTTGTCGGAGTTGTATTGGGAAAGTGCAGGCAAGTGGATGGTTTCTGCCAGAGACAAGCTGGCTGGTACTGACCATCGAAATGCAAGTGTGATGCGTTCAGCTGCTCATTTGGCGGAAAATCTTGAAAGGGTCCCGGCGCTGGTTGTTCCGTGCATATGGGGGGTCCATGACGATAGTAAGAAACCCGGGTTGTTCGACTCCGTGGTTCAGTCAGCTTGGAGCTTTTGTCTAGCTGCTCGAGCTCGAGGGCTAGCTACTGCCTGGACGACTGCAATTTTGAACAACGATGAAGAAATTCGCGAGGTTCTTGGAATTCCAGAGGGAGTAACGCCTATCGCTTTGCTGCCTGTCGCTTTCAGTACCGGCGGTGACTTCGCATCGATATCAAGACGCCTGGCTGAAGAAGTTACCTACTTCGATAACTGGGGTCACACTTGGGAGCATCGTGATGACGACGCTGATCGAGCCATCGGCGAAGGTCCAGGAGTTACTGTCGAAGTCGATGTTGATGCTCCCCCGGCACGGGTTTGGTCTTTGATAACTGACATAAGTATCGGAGCCAANTTTTCCGAAGAATTTCAGGGCGCAGTTTGGGTAGAGCCGTCTGATGCTGCTGCTATTGGAGCTCAATTCGTTGGTACTAATAAGCATCCAAAGATTGGAGAATGGCAAACGACATCTACGATTACCGAGTTCGTAGAAAATGAATTGTTGGGTTGGGCTGTCGGAGATAACGAGGAGAGCGCTGCAGCCCGTTGGCGTTGGGAAATAGATGAGTTGCACGGTCATCGTTGTCGACTCCGCCACACAGTGCGACTCGGGCCGGGGCCATCCGGTCTAACCCCTGCGATTGATGCGATGCCCGATAAGGAAGCACTTATCATCAGTCGTCGTCAGCAGGAACATCTCGCGAACATGCAACGTTGTGTTCAGGGCGTGAAGGCACTCGCAGAAGATTCGTGACAGGTCGATGGGCGCCGAGCCCTACTGGCGAATTTCATGTGGGAAATCTTCGTACAGCGCTTTTGGCGTGGTTGTTCGCGCGCTCGGGGGGCGCAAAGTTGCTGTGGCGATTCGAAGATCTTGATGGAGCCGTTAGGGAGGACTATTACGATCATCAGCTTCGTGACTTTGAGCGCATTGGCTTGANTTGGGATGGCGAGATTTTCCGCCAAAGCGAACGGTTGCATCTNTACCNGGACGCGATCGAAGATCTTAAACGGCAGGGTCTNACCTATAGGTGTTGGTGNACGCGACGCGAANTTCGNGAAGCTGCTGTTGCGCCNCACTCCCATTTACCTGAAGGCGCGTANTCGGGTAAGTGTCGGCAANTGACAGCAAGAGAGACCTCAGAAAANGAAAGGTCTGGNCGAAACCCTGCGATCCGGATTGTTTCNGAGAGTCANNTAATNAAGATCGATGACCGCCAGTTGGGAAGTTTCGANGGTTCTGTCGACGACTTTGTTTTATGTCGTGGNGATCTAACGCCCTCGTACAACCTGGCTGCAGTCATTGACGACGCCGANATGGGTGTAACNGAGGTCGTNCGCGGAGACGACTTGCTTCCAACAACCCCNCGTCAGATNTATTTGTTTGATTTGTTAGGNCTNGAACCGCCCAGTTATGCCCATGTGCCTCTCGTCTTAACCCATTCAGGAGATCGGCTGGCTAAACGAGATGGCGCTGTAACTCTTGACGACCGATTGGCG
>PAVP01000003.1 GCA_002713975.1 Acidimicrobiaceae bacterium
TTCGATGGCCCGGGCAGAGCGGATAGCTAACTTGTCGCTCATCCAGTAACTGCCACCAACCATTGCCAGCGCGAGGAATAGGCCAATCGTCAGACCACCTGACCCCCAGAAACTGGAAATAAACATGATGAGGGCGCCCATAGTGGCGAGCAGCATTGTGGTTTTGAGGGTGTTTTTCATTGGGATTCCCTCCGTATTTGGTACTTATATCTAAACGTATCGGCTTCGAAAGCCACAATCTCAGCACAGGCTAAGCATTTAATGTGGGTGATACCCGCTGTCCAAAAAAATGGTGGGGATACTCTCACTTCTGTACATCCGAACATTGCGCATATCGTCATCGATGGCCAACACGGGAATGTGACCGAGACGGCGGAGACTTTCGGTTTCGTCTCGCTTGAAGCCAGGNGACGCNTGAAAATCTCCTAGTGGCCTCATGATNAGAAGGTCATACCGAATGTTGTTCCGATTNAACCANTCAANNGTTGCTTTCTGNATCCATGTTGGTCTNGATGTCAAAAGGACNATTGTCANNTCCGGATCCANCAGTTCNAGCANCNTCTTGTTTTCTTCNAACACGNTGTCACCACNGCACTCCGCNAAGAATCCATCCCAGTCGCGCCAAGGCGGATCTAGGTAGTGCTGNCGATGCNCAGCATCNGCCAAGACACCGTCAATATCNACNATTACNCAGTCGCCTCGTTGCACTATCTCTTGTCGNGGGTGCCAATGTCTCGGNATAGAACTCATGAAGCNGNCAGCAGAAGTCAGTCCTCCTGCGGTGCCTGTTCGGCACGATCACGGATTTCGTCTACAACACTTGCGTCAGCAAGGGTGGTGGTNTCTCCGAGCTGTCGTCCTTCTGCNACGTCNCGAAGTAACCGTCGCATTATTTTNCCTGANCGAGTTTTGGGGAGGTCGGGCACTAAGACGACAGCCTTTGGTCGNGCGATGGCTCCCAGTTTTGTNGAGACATGTTGTCTTATNTCTTCCCTTAGTTCCTCGCTTGGCTCGTTGCCNCCTCTCAAGATGCAATATCCGACTATGGCTTGGCCTGTTGTGTCATCTGTTGCTCCNACNACTGCTGCTTCGGCAACNGATGAGTGGTCNACCAGCGCNGANTCGACTTCTGTCGTGGAAATCCGNTGTCCCGATACGTTCATCACGTCGTCTACTCGTCCTAAAAGCCATAGGTAGCCGTCATCGTCGATCTTCGCGCCGTCTCCTGCGAAATATCGGCCAGGATATTCGGACCAGTAGGTCTCTTTGTATCGCTCAGGGTCGCCCCAGATACCTCGAAGCATTGACGGCCATGGTTCAGTGATGGTTAGGTACCCACCGCCTTTTTCTACCTTGTTGCCGCTGTCGTCCACTACTTCGACTATTACGCCGGGAATGGCGTGCGTGGCTGATCCGGGTTTAGTAGTGGTCACGCCTGGCATGGGTGTGATCATGTGTCCCCCGGTTTCGGTTTGCCACCATGTGTCGACTATGGGGCACCGTTCGCCGCCGATGTGTTCGTGATACCACATCCACGCTTCTGGGTTGATCGGCTCTCCAACGGTTCCTAGCACCCGCAAGCTAGATAGGTCATGGGGTTCAACTTCTTGGGCGCCCCATTTCATGAAGGTTCGGATNGCGGTTGGAGCTGTGTATAGCTGGGTGACGCCGTATCGCTGGACTATGTCCCAGAGNCGGTCTTTCGGCCAGTCATTCCTNTCACCGACACGGAATTCNGGNCGCGGAGTATCGGGTGTCCCTTCGTACATCACCGAGGTGGCTCCNTTTGCTAACGGTCCATAAACGATGTAGCTGTGGCCNGTTACCCANCCAATATCTGCTGCACACCAATAGACGTCGGACTCGNTGTTTAGATCGAAAATGTATTTGTGGGTGAATGCAACTTGAGTTANATAGCCGCCCGTGGTGTGCATGATTCCTTTGGGCTTGGCGGTGGTTCCTGAGGTGTACAGCAAATAAAGCAGGTCCTCACTATCAAGATGCTCAGGTGGGCAATCTGGTGAGGCTGTTTTCATTAATTCGTGGTACCAGTGATCGACCGTTTCGTTCCAGGCAACGTCTTGGCCTGTGCGTTGNACTACGACAACATTTTCGATCGTTGAGGTGGCTTCAACCGAAGCGTCCGCAGTGTCTTTNAGTGGGAANGGGTCGCCGCGCCTGTAGCCACCNTCTGCTGTTATGAGAAGNTTGGCGCTTGCGTCATCAATTCGGTCTGACANTGAGTCNGCTGAGAATCCGCCGAAGACAATTGAGTGGGGCGCNCCNATTCTGGCGCATGCCAGCATTGCNACTGGAAGTTCNGGGATCATTGGCATGTANATACAGACGCGATCGCCCTTCTCGACACCTAATGATTTCAATACGTTCGCGAACTTGNACACTTCTTCNANAAGTTCGCTGTAGTTGATGGTTCTGGTATCGCCGGGTTCGCCTTCCCANTGGAAGGCAACTTTGTCTCCTCGTCCAGCTTCCACATGTCGATCGAGACAGTTNTAGGANATGTTGAGCTTNCCNCCGATAAACCATTTGGCGAATGGNAGNTCCCATTCGAGGACGGTGTCGAAATCTTGGAACCAGCTCACGAGTTCTCTTGCTTGCCGAGCCCAAAAGCCAAGCCTGTCGGCTTCAGCCTCCTCATACAAACTTCTGTCAGTGATTAGGGCTTCGCTCCGGAAAGTGTCTGACGGTGGGAAGGTCCGGTCTTCTACGTAATAGTCCTCGATNGTTGGTTCGGACATCTCGATCCCCCTTCGCGGCANGTCCCCTCAANGTGGGCTCAACAGCTTGCGAGCCTAGCNCCTAGTTGCTTCTGATTCGGATGAGATCTGATTAATCGCCTATTTGCCACTCCGCAACTAGGAACGCTCCAAGGCCTGTTCGATCCGTTAGCGCAGCGGCCTCAGTTAACACTTGTCGAGCGGCCACGGCTGTTGAATCAGGTGAGGCNGCTGAATCTTGCCATTTCTCTTGAGCCCATTCCGTCATGGTGNCNAGGCCTTTGGACGCGAGCCANTCTGACTGNAGGNAAATGGTGGGCGATCCTGGCAACTGGTCAAACGCTACGTCGCATGTGATGTCNCAAGTTCCNGGGTCACTGTAGGGTGTGCCGGCTCGACGGTGGTCTTTATAGGTCCGTAACCATTCGCCTAGGGGTCTGCCGTCAAACATTTCTGAGCTTTCNACGCCGTAGTCAAAGGTCAAGATTCTGCCGCGNTCTAGGAGCTTCATNGCTCGATTTACCCACACNGCACCTTTGAGATGTAAGGGGAGGGTGGCTCCTATNGATGCGTTGGGCGNCATGGCNGATGCCATGTCTTCGGCTGGTTGAGGTGCGGGATACCAAACTTCGGCACCATTTTCGACATGGAGCTCNAGCCATCCTGTTGTNGCTTTTCGCACTANTCGCGGTGGGAGATTGTCNAGCAGTTCGTTTGCGACGACNACTCCTGTNAAGGGTCCTGCTGGTAGATCTTTTANTACGGCNAGCGGGACTTCTTCTGAGTCNGCAAAACAAGTGGTNGTNACTCGACTNAACGCAATTTCTCTTTGTCNNTCTGNTCGCTCNACCATNACGTAACGCAGGGCCTTNCTGCAATCTTGGGCGGACAGAAAAATGTCCCTNCACANGGTTCCGGTTCCCGATCCGCCTTCGATNACTACAAACGGNTCCGGGCATTCCATGTCATGCCAGACCTGGTCCAGATAAGCAGCGACACAGGCACCGAAGAGGGGNCTTGTTTCAGGNGAAGTNACGAAATCGGCGCCGTCAGTTCCCGCTGTTCCGAGCTGGGTGTAAAAGCCTTGGGTTCCGTANAGCGCGTCCTCTGCAAACAAGTCGAACCGTGTCATGAAGCATGACCATTCGAGTGGTTCAACCTTGTGTCCCTATCCGCCTAAAGCGGACAGTACGGAAACTTCGCCAAAGTGCCCAACGAGGCCTGGCAGGACTCCAAATGCCATTGTCGCGACTAGCGTCACTGCTAAAGCAGCTCGTAGCGCGCCTGGGATCACAATTGGTCGCTCATCGCCGTCAGGCACTGGTTGGAACCACATTTGGACGAGGATTCGGGCGTAGTAGGCGAAAGCGATAACGGTGTTGATGGCTACGACGACGCCGAGAGCGGCGGCCCAACCTCCGCCGGCATCTAAGAGAGCTCTGAAAAGCCCAAATTTTGCGAACCACCCACCCGCAGGCGGGATTCCTGCCAACGCTGCCAGAAATACTGTCATTGCGACAGCGAGACCCGGCGCGTATTGGAAGAGTCCTCCGTAGCTATCGATTTCACCTGAACGCGTTTTCCTTGCTACAGCCAACACAACTGTGAAGGCGCCAAGATTCATGAATGCATATATCGCCATGTAGATGACGACGGCTTCAACCGCGCGGGCTGGTGCTTCAGCGGCAACGGCGAATGGAACCAACATAAATCCGCCTTGGGCAACGCCTGAATATGCCAGTAGCCGAACAATATTGTTCTGTCGAAGNGCGATGAGGTTGCCGATGGTCATGGTCAATGCGGCAATCAGCCAGAAGAAGGGCTGAACAACGTCGTCGCGGCCAGGGAAGGCGACGAAGACAAGTTGGATTAACGCGACCATTCCAGCAGTTTTGGACGCTACGGCAAGGAAGGCTGTGACCGGAGTTGGGGCTCCCTCGTAGGTATCTGGTGCCCATGTGTGGAAAGGAACAGCCGATACTTTGAAGGCGAAACCGATCAGAATGAAAAGAATTCCGAGAATAGCGACCGGGTTTGCTGCACCTGAACCAAGTTCTTCCGCTATTGCCCCGAAGGTAGTTGAACCAGCGAGACCGTATACCAGCGACATCCCATAGAGCATGACTGCCGAGGCAAATACTCCCATTAGGTAGTACTTGAGGCCTGCTTCGTTTGATCGCGGTCCTCCCTTTCGCCATGCAGCAAGCATGTAGGCGGGGATAGACAGGAGTTCAAGAGCTACGAAAACACTAATGAGGTCTCGGGAGCTGCTCATCATCACCATGCCAAGCAATGAGGTAAGCATCAGGGTGTAATACTCATTTTCGTAGTAGTCGCCATCGCGGATGTAGTCGACCGACATCAGGATCACGATGTAACCCGAAATGAGGAAGAGTGCTTTCAGCACTAGGGAGAAGTCGTCTACTACNTAGGCTCCTCCGAACATCGATCGCTCAGTGCCGTCGACTGCGAGAGTCAGGATAGGNAGCAAGGTTGCGAGCAGGCCCATTCCTGCCAAGGTGGGCATTGCTTGNTTCGAACGATCATCCCAGATGATGTCGACAACGGTGATGAGCGTTCCNAATGCCAGGAGGGTCAGTTCGGGCGCGAGGGCATGCCAGTCAAGCGCAGGACGCGTGAAGGCGAGCAGGGCTTCCATCTTCAGCTGCCAGCCGCTATCGCCTCGACGGTTGCAGTGATACCGCTAACTACATCGTCGGTTACGTTGAAGATCAGGTTGGGCCAAATACCAAATAGGACTATGCCGATTAGGAATGGTGTCCAAGCAATCCATTCGTAGCGATTAACGTCAGCTATTTCATGGCCGGCAAACTCCTCGGGCGGCTCACCGAAAGCCGTTCGTTGGTACAGCCAGAGTAGATAGCCCGCTGCGAGCACTGTTCCAATAGCTGCAATAACCATGTAGGTGCGGAACGTTTCTTCAGGCATGCCAGCACCAGGATTGTATGCCGACAAGATTGCTGGGAATTCGCCCCAAAAGCCTGCCAATCCGGGCAATCCTAANGAGGCCATCGATGCAAACCCGAGGATCCAACCCATGCGTGGCGCCGATTTGAGAAGGCCACCGAGCCGGGAGATCTCAAGCGTGTGGTATCGCTCTTTGATTGAGCCAGCCACGAAGAAGAGCACACCGGTGATGAGCCCGTGAGCGATCATTCCGAACACTGCGGCGTTAATACCGAAGTCAGTCAGGGTCGCGATGCCCAGCATTACAAAGCCCATGTGAGCTACTGACGAGAAGGCGATGAGACGCTTCATGTCTTTTTGGGCGAGACAGCCCAAGGCTCCATAGATGATCCCGATTACGGCGAGGAGTCCTATCCACGGCGCCCAAGCAATTGCGCCTTCCGGCAAGAATGGAATGGCTATTCGGACNAAGCCGTAGGTACCCAATTTCAGAAGGACGGCNGCCAGAATCACCGAGCCGACNGTTGGGGCCTGGGTATGGGCGTCGGGCANCCAGGTNTGNAATGGGAACATCGGGACTTTTATGCCGAAGCCCATGAATANCCCCGCGAAGATCCAGACCTGAGTGCTCTTGATGATGCCGACCCCTGCAACGTCTGTGAGAACTCTCATGTCAAAGGTCTGCAGTAGTTCTCCTGAAGCATCCTTGGAGAGGAAGAACAAAGCNAAGAAGCTGATGATCATCAGGGCTGAGCCGAACAAGGTGTACAGGAAGAACTTCAGAGAGGCGTACCGTCGGTCTTCGCCACCCCAGACTCCGATTAAGAAGTACATGGGGAGGAGCACCACTTCGAAGAACACGAAGAAAAGAATCATGTCTTGAGCGACGAACGAGCCATTCATTCCTGTCGACAAGATGAGCAACAGCACGAAGAAGGCCTTCGGGTTGCCCGGCTCAGGGATGTGGTTCCAGCTGTAGATAAGACAAAGAGGGACTACGACGAGTGATAACAACAGCAACGGGAGTGAGAGCCCATCAAGACCGACTATGTATCGGCTGTTAATGACATCGATCCAGCCTTTGTCGACTACAAACTGAAGTTCTCCTGCTGCGCCGTAATCAAACTGGATCGCTATGTACGCCCCCACAACAAGCGCCATGAGAGATGAACCCAATGCAACCAGCTTGAGTTCCGTTTCATATGCTTTAGGGATCAACATGATGACCAGTGCGCCTACCAAGGGCAGGAACACCGCCAGGCTCAAGACCCAGGTATCAAATCCTGTCACTTCCACTGTGCTGCTCCTATACGACGATCACGAAGACTATGGCCAGAACAGCGGCGGCTCCGAAGAGCAACTGACCGTAGTTCTGAACTTTTCCGGACTGAATAGAGCGAAGACCCTCTCCTGAGGAGTCCGCGCCGCGGGCTGCTGCATTGACGGATCCGTCAATAGCGCCTTGATCGATCCACTTATACACCCATCGACCAACATCTCGAGCGGTCTCTCCTGCGGTGTTAACCGCTCGATCTAGAACATTCTGGTTGAAGTTGTTCGCCCATTTTGCGATGGGTCGCTTTACCGTGTCGACGACAACGTCGTTGTACAGATGGTCAAGGTAATACTTGTTCTCCAGAACCGTGTACCCGGTTCGGGCATACCGATTGCGTTCCGTCAGGCCATGTAAGCCAAGGCGTCGCCAGTAGTAGAGGTAAGTGATCACTATGCCCGACAGGGCTAACGCCAGTCCGACTAACGCCATTGTTAGGGATGGGTCCGGGTGGGATAACCCCAGACCACTTAAATAAACTGAGGGTTCGGCATATGTCTGAATTCGATGAGCAAGCCCTTCGAGCCCTATCGGTTCTAGGACAGGCCCTGGCAGGTTGAACGCCCCGGCGACCACCGCCATGCCGGCAAGAATCCAAAGTGGAACAGTCATGACTTTGGGTGATTCGTGGGGGTGGCCATGGCCACGATATTCGCCGTGAAAGGTGTACCAAATGACGCGCGTCATGTACGCCGCTGTCATGAGTGCTACCGCGCAACCGAAAATGAGCATTAAGGGGTAGCCATTTTGTTGNCCGACGAGGGANCCCAATAAAATCTCGTCCTTCGACCAAAAACCGGCAAAGGGGAAGATTCCCGCTAGAGCAAGTGAGGAAATGACAAAAGTGCGATAGGTGTGTGGCATGTCTTTTCTCAGACCACCCATCTCCCGCATATCGAAGGTGTGATGCGCCGCGTGGCTTACTGAACCAGCTCCGAGGAACAAACAGGCTTTGAAGAATGCGTGTGTAAACAGGTGGAACATTGCGGCAGTCCATGCCCCGACACCTAGGGCCATCACCATGTAGCCGAGTTGGGAAACTGTTGAGTACGCGAGAACTTTCTTGATGTCCCATTGGGCAAATGCAAGCCCGGCACCGATGAGCGCAGTAAAGCCTCCGATGAAGGCCATCAGATTGATTGAACTCGTGCCGATCGAAAACCCTTCATAAAACACTGGGTACAGCCGGGCGATCATATAAACGCCGGCCACGACCATGGTCGCAGCATGGATTAGGGCAGAGACCGGTGTCGGGCCGGCCATTGCGTCTGGAAGCCAAGTGTGGAGCGGGAATTGACCTGATTTTGAGGCAACCGCGGCCATGAGGCAGCACGCTGCGACCAGCAGCGCAAAGTGGTGAACGCCCGGGTTTGTTGAAATGAGCGTGTTGATGGCATCAATGTCGAAGGTTTTGAAAGTCCCCCACAGCACAATCATTCCAACCAGCAGCCCCACATCTCCAACTCGATTTGTTAGGAAGGCTTTTAGGGCGGCATCGGTGTTGGGCTTCTCTTCCCACCAATGGCCGATCAAGACAAATGAGCAGACACCCACTAACTCCCAACCCACGATTAGTTGAATGATGTTCTGGGCCATCACGAAGAAGAGCATTGAGGCGGTGAAGAGACTCAAGAATGCGTAGTAGTGGACGTATCTGCGGTCCCCTTTCACATATTCAGTGGAATAGATGTGAACTAGGAGAGAGATGGTGGCGACGACCAGAAGGAGAAGCACGGTCTGGCCGTCTACAAAGGTTCCGACCGCGAAGTCGATACCCGCATTCGACCACCATTGAGAGAACGTTGATATAACGGGTCGGATCAGCGGACTTGAATGACCTCCCCCGTGGCCGTCTTCGGAGTGTCCAGCCGCGGCGCCATGGTCATCGCCATGGTCATCGCCATGGTCATCGCCATGGTCATCGCCATGGTCATCGCCATGGTCATCGCCATGGTGTTCTATTTGGACAACGGCATCGGGTGGCGGATCTTCAACCCGTTGAGTCCATTGAAACGCAGCTACAGCCGATAAAAGCCACACGAGTCCGAGCGCTGTAATGCCGACAACGTGAACCCGGTCAGCACCGATGTAACGCTTCCCAAAAAAGAGTATGACCACAAAAGAAATTGCCGGTATTAGTGGGATAAGGAAGGCGTTTTCTAACATCCACATAGTTCTGCCCTATCCCCGCATCAGATCGAAGTCTTCAACGTCGATGCTGGTTCGGTTGCGATAGAGAAGAAGGACGATGGCAAGACCAACGCCAACTTCTGCAGCAGCGACTGCTATTACGAAAAGTGCAAATACTTGACCGGAAACGACGCCATGTTGAACACCAAAGACAACCAGGTTGATGTTGACTGCATTGAGCATCAATTCGATGGACATCAGGACCATCACGCCGTTTCGACGGGCGAGGACTCCATATACCCCGATAGCGAATAATGCTGCTCCGAGAATAAGGAACTGGTTTAGTAGCACATCAGTCCTTTCTCGCTAACACAATCGCACCTATGAGTGCTGCGAGCAGCAACACTGAGACAGCTTCAAATGGAACGATATATGTGGAGAACACTTCGTCCGAAACATCTGCGGTTCTATAAATCGGTCCATCAGTGACAAGACGGTCAGAACCGAAATGGTTGACCACGGAGTAAATGGTTACCCCTCCCAGAAGAGTGGCGACTCCTGCAGCTATTGGCCATTGCCGGCCCGTCATTTCCATAACATTTCCAAGAGGGGCCTTGGTCAGCATGATCCCAAACAAGAAAAGAACCATTACGGCGCCGATATAAACAAGAACCTGGGTGGTAGCCACAAATTCTGCTGTCAAAAGCACGTACAGGGCACCAAGACCAGCTAGGACTGCGACTAGATACAGCGCGGCGTGCACAATGTTTCGTGTAGTGACCATGCGCAATGCAGAAACGACGACGATGGCTGAGAGGATCCCGAAGAAAATATTCTGAGCGACCATTAAGTCTTACCTCGGGACCTTTCTGACTTTCTGTTCAGAACCTGCTTCGTAGTCAAGGAAGTCAGGAACGGTCTCCATCCATTCACCCAAACGATCTTTGTCATGCAGCAAATCGGCGATCCGAGGCTCGCTGTATTCGTACTCTGGCGTCCAGAAAAGTGCGTCGAACGGGCACACGTCGACACATATCCCGCAGTACATGCACAGGGCATAATCAATATCGAACCGATCGAGCATGTTGACCGTACGAGGCTTGCCGCCCTCTCTTCGGGGCGGCGCCTTTACTTTGTGTCCCTCAATGTAGATGCACCAGTCAGGGCAGGAACGAGAGCAGAGCATGCACGCAGTGCAGTTCTCTTCGTGCAGGGCAATGACACCTCTGGCACGGTCTGGGGGGGCCTCTTTCTCGTGGGGATATTGGACTGTGACGGCACCTTTTTGGGGAGCTGGGATGAGTGTCTTCCATCCGCGTTTGGGAAACAGGGTGCGGCCCGCTGTTTTAGCGGTCACNCCGAGACCTTTGATAAGACCGGGTAGCTGTGGCATCAGAAGACCACCTTAAATATTCCGGTNAGAACAATGTTTGCCAAAGCCAAAGGAATCAGTACTTTCCACGCGAACTTCTGCAGTTGATCTTCGCGAAGTCTCGGATACGTAAATCGAACCCAGAATATGAANAATGCAACGAGAAGAATCTTCGCAAGCATCACACCTGGACCCAGCACATTCAAGATGTTGTCGTCAACGTCGAAGCCCGGGATCCACCAACCTCCGAGGAACATCACTGAGGCAAGCGCCGAAAANGCGAACGCTGTGCCAAATTCCGCCATAAAGAAGAGNAGAAATCGGAATCCTGTGTATTCGATATGGAAACCGCCNACNAGTTCAGTTTCNGCNACTGGCATATCAAAGGGTGTTTGNGTCANTTCCGCTTGNGCTGCGATCATAAATATGAGGAAGGCNAAAAANTGGGTGAGGATGAAGGGGTTACCNATTGCACCGAAGCCAAAGATNTCGCCAGTTGCCTGAGCTTCCACTATTCCCTGCAAATTGAGTGTTTCNGCTTGGACTACGACGCCCATGACAGCAAGAATCAGTGGAAGTTCATAGGCAATAAGTTGGCCAGCAGCTCGTAGGCCACCAAGAAGTGCGTACTTGTTAGCAGACGCCCAGCCCGCCATTAAAATCCCGAGAACCGAGATCGATGAAACCGCCATCGCATAGAAAACACCGGTGTCGAGGTCTTGGACGACCGCGTCCGGTCCGGCGGGGAGAACTACATAAAGGAGAAAGGTAGAAGCAAGCACCACTACTGGCGCCATGCGGAACACCCGACGGTCGGCCTGCGCTGGGTGGATGTCTTCTTTTTGCAAGAATTTAATCGCTTCAGCTATGAGCTGGAGCGTGCCATATGGCCCTGTGTCATTGGGGCCTAGGCGGCTTTGCATAAACGCCATCATCTTGAAGAGAAATAGATATACGAGGATCAAGGATGTTGTCGGAATTACGGCTAGAGCTAATCCGAGCTTGATCCCGGTTTCTTGCCAGTAAGAAAGAGCTAGCAGTGTCATCACCGGTCGATATCTCCCAGGATGAAGTACAGCGAGCCCAAAATGGTGATGACGTCCGGAACGTAGACGCCCTTCATCACCCAAGGAACTATCGATATGTTGTTGAAACTAGGAGTGCGGATCTTAACTCGGAAGGGCCCCAAATCGCCTTTGCTGACGATGTAGTAGCCCATTTCTCCTAGAGGGTTTTCCGTTGATAGGTATGCCTCACCAGCCGGAACTTTAATAATTCTCGGGACTTTGGCCATGATGGGGCCGCTTGGGATTCCGTCTAAAAGTTGGTCGACTATGCGGGTGGCTTCTCGAGTTTCTTGTAAACGGACCCAGTACCGCGCGAAGGAATCGCCATCCGGATGTGTCCACACGCGCCAGTCGACTTGATCCCAAGCCAACCCCGGGTTTGCGTCTCTTCGGAGATCCCAATCGACACCGCTCGCGCGCAGGTTTGCTCCCGAGAGTCCATATCCAAGTGCGACTTCCGCGGGGATGACACCCACTCCTCGGCATCGGGCTTGGAAGATTTCATTTCCGAGGAGTAGGTCTTCCATCTCGTCACAGAAAGTTCGCATCTTTGCCATTACCGAGCGGGTTTCATCTACCCAGCCTTTAGGTATGTCGTCTTTCAGTCCACCAATTCGATCAAAGTTCGGGTGGAAACGTCCTCCGGTAACTTCCTCAATCTGGTTGAGCACTCGCTCCCGGTCTCGGAATGCGAAGAAGACTGGTGTGAGGGCACCGATCTGGACTCCCATGTCGCCGAGGAACAAGGCCAGGTTCGCCACTCGGCTTAGTTCGAAGAGGATTGTTCTGATCCACTGGGCTCGCGGTGGTGCTTCTACTTCCATCAAACGTTCCGCAGCCAGAATGAACGGCACTTCGTTGGCAAAGCTACCTAGCCAGTCGATGCGGTTGATCAGGGTGGTGCATTGAGGGTAGGTGCGAACTTCGCAGAGCTTCTCGTAGCCACGGTGCATGTAGCCCATGATTGGTTCAGCTACCACGACCTGTTCACCATCAAGTCGGCAAGCGATGCGCAGGGTTCCGTGAGTGGCTGGATGTTGTGGCCCTATGTTTAGGGTCATGTCACCGGTATCAAGTTCCACGTTTACTCGAGCATCAGCTGCTTGGGAACTTACATAAGCCATCTGTTCTCGGTCCGAGGTGGTGGTCATGAAGCACCTCCGTTGGCTTCGAATGCCGCCATCACTTCAGCCTCAAGTTGGGCCTCCAAATGTTCCGGTATTTCTTCTATGTCAACAACCCCTGGCCACGGTTTTACCTGGCGGGCGAGTAGCGGAAAGTCTTTTCTGAGTGGGTGGCCTTCGAATTCGGTCGGTAAATATAGCGGTTGCAAGGTTGGGTGACCGCGGAAGGAGATGCCGAACATTTCATGCGCCTCGCGCTCATGCCAGTCCGCGCCTGGGAACACCTCGCGGATGGTGTCAATGGTCATGTCGTCGCCTAGATCAGTTTTAAGTATTAGCCCCACTTGTCGGTTCAGCGAATAGAGCTGCGCCAAAATCTGGAAACGACTGTCTCCTCCTCCATAGCCGGTCGAAGTGTCAATTTCGACGGGCTCGTCATCTTCTTCCTCTAAGCCTGAATCAAACTCGGTATCTTCATATCGCCCTTCGGGCGCTATATCCCAGTCGATAGCAGATAGGAAGCCGAAATAGTCGAANCCGGCCGATCTCAACGTGCTTATCGAATCCTGCCAACTCTCGGCAGTCACTCGTAGCCATAGGTCTTCATGAGGTCGGAGGTGGGACTCGACAAGACTTTCGCCGAGGCTTTCCGATAATTCGGCTAGAAGGGCTTCTCGCTTCTCGTCGGGGAGAGCGGTCTCTTCGGTGGGAGTTTCGTCGGTCACTAGCTCACCCCTCCACCACTATGGGCTGACCTTGCCACTTCTCGGTTATGTCTTCNGACTGGATCCGTTCTTGCAACAAGACGATGCCTTCAAGCAGAGCTTCAGGCCTTGGAGGACATCCGGGGACATANACATCNACNGGGATCAATTGGTCGACGCCTTTNGTAACTGAATAACTATCCCAATACGGGCCACCACAGTTTGCGCATGACCCCATTGAGATGACGTATTTAGGCTCTGGCATTTGTTCGTACAGCCGGAGGATCACCGGTGACATTTTGTCGGTAACAGTTCCCGAAATCACTACGAGGTCTGCCTGTCTTGGGCTTGCGGGGAAGGGGATAACCCCTAGTCGCATAACGTCATAGCGAGGTGAACCGAAGGCTGCTCCCATTTCGATCGCACAACAGGCAAGTCCCCACTGATATACCCAAAGTGAGCGGGCGCGACCGAAGTTGAGAAGCCAACTGAGAGGTTTCGGCATTTTGCCTTTGTCAATGAGTCCCATCTAGCCAGCCTTCCTCAAACCCATCTCAGAACACCCTTGCGCCAGGCATAGAACAAGCCAAGTACGAGAATGAAGATGAAGATCGCCATTTCGATTAACCCGAAGACCCCATAGATTTCTAGCCGGGTCGCCCAGGGGAAAATGAAAACCGCTTCAACATCGAAAAGGACAAACAATACAGCGAAGACATAGTACCGAATCTGGCTTTGAGCCCAGTCCCCACCCACAGGGTCGACTCCACTTTCGTATGCAATCAGCTTCTGTGGGGTCGGGCGCTGCGGACGGAGAATGCGTGCGATGGTCAGCATGGCTCCAGCCATGGCAATAGCCGCAACACCGAAGATGCCGACAGTCAGGTAACTCCGCAGTAATTCCGACACGATTATTGAGACTAGTTAGGGGTTTCGGGGCTTGCCAAAACCCTGCGCGGTGCCTCATTCCGCGGGCTTCGGACGTAGTGCAAGTTATCGTGCCTTGAAGAGAAAAGACGTGATTGTTGACCACGATTCTTGTTTCTTCTTTCGCAGAGCCAGTATTGGCGATTTGACACGTGCTCGAACCTCACCCTCGGATCAATATTGGGACTGCATCTTCAGCGAACTCGATAAGAAACTGGGGTACTACTCCGATCAGAATAGTGAAGCCAACTGCCGCAATCACGACCGCTGAAGTGGTCCAGTGCCATGTCCTCGAGGTCCTCTCTTTTTCCTCGTCTGTCACGTACATGACCATCACAATGCGCAAATACATAAAAGCGCCGATCACAGCAGTGATCATTGCTGCGCCAGCTATGAAGTAGCTCTCGTTATTAACTGCCGCAGCGATGACTTGGAACTTTGCGATAAAGCCAGAGGTCACCGGAATCCCGGCTTGGGCGAACAACAGCACCGTGAACCCAATGGCTAACACGGGCCTGCTACGTCCTAGGCCTGCATATCGGCTCAGCGGGTGTTCATCGTCAGTTCCTATTGCGCCCACGACAGCAAAGGTTCCCAACACCATAACGGTGTAGGTAAACAGGTAGAAGAGGGCCGCTGAAGTGCCCTCAGCACTTGCTGCGTGGACGGCCACGAGAACGTAGCCGGCGTGACTCACCGATGAGAACGCAAGCATTCGTTTGACGTCAGTCTGCAGTATGGCCATTACCGCGCCGATAACCAGGGTAATGAGAGCCAACACTCCAACTATGGGAGCCCAGTCATCGTTGTGGCTGGCAAAAGCCGCGAAAAAGATTCTTAGTAAGGCAGCGAAACCAGCGGCCTTGGCTATTGAGGCCATCCACCCGGTCACGGGACTAGGTGCACCCTGGTACACATCTGGTGCCCAGAAGTGGAACGGTGCCGCGGCTACTTTGAAAGAAAGGCCGACAAGCAAGAGGGCCATAGCTGCCATAAGTAGATGTTGATCACGGAACACGACAACGTCGAGGTAGTTGCGAACATGGACGAGGTTGGTCGATCCTGTCGCTCCATAGGTAAGTGCGATCCCATAGAGCAAGAAGGCTGAGCTGAATGCTCCAAGGACGAAGTACTTGATCGCTGATTCTCGCGCTTCCGATCGTCGATGATGCATGGCGATCATGACGTAGATACCTATAGATAGAGCTTCTAGNCCAAGAAACATCACTATCAGGTCATTGGCTGATGCCATAACAATCGCTCCGGCAGCTGANCACAGGAGCAATGCATGAAACTCGGGTGGATCAATCCCTTCGCGGTCTAGATAGTCGTGCGAAAGGAGTGCTGTCGCTGCCAGGCCAATCAAGATCAGCATGGTGAAGAAGATGCTGAACCCATCAATCCCAAAAGCCGACGCTATTGATGATGAAGCGCCCTCTGTCTGAACGTCGTTCCAGAGACCGATGGCAACGATTGATGAAGTGACCGCCGAACAGAGTGTGGTGACGGTCACAAACGCGGTTGTTGTTCGCTGTGGGGCAAGGGCGCTTGCAAGCAGGATGGCTAGTGCTGCTCCTAAGAGAATGATTTGGGGCAGCAAAGCCCACCAGTTAACTGATGGTCCAACGAATCCGAGAATTTGTAGGGCGCCCATCAGTGGTCGTCCTCGCTTCCGTGGTGTTCGTCTACAACTACGGGAGCTCCTACATCAGGCTGAACGTAGTCAGAGTGATGTTCGAGATGTGATATGAGATCGTCAACAGCTGGTTCTATTCGTTCCAGTAGGGGTTTCGGGTATAGGCCCAGGAAAACAATTCCCACAATGAATGGGGCCAAGACCAAGCCTTCTTTGAGGGTGAGATCTGGTGTTTGCTCATCGTCTGGGGTTGGTTCGCCGTGGAAGACTCTCTGGTAGGCCCATAGGAGATAAAGGGCTGCAAGGATGACTCCGGTCGCAGCTATGACCGTCCACCAGCGACGCGTTTCGTAGGAACCAATGAGCACCAGGAACTCGCCGACGAATCCATTCAACCCTGGTACCCCAATTGATGACAGCATGACGACAGTAAAGAAACCGGCAAAGACCGGAGCCGCTGATTGAATGCCACTCAGTTCCTCGATTGCGCGAGTTTTTCTTCTTTCGTACAGCATGCCGACCATGAGGAAAAGTGCTCCGGTCGAAAGACCGTGATTGATCATTTGCAGCACTCCCCCTTCCAGGCTTTGCGTGGTGAAAGCGAAGATGCCGAGAACTATGAAGCCCATGTGGGCTATTGAGGAATATGCGACCAGCCGCTTTAGGTCCTTTTGCATTGTGGCAACGATCGCACCGTATATGACCCCGATAACACCTAGCGTCGCCAGGGTTGGTGCAGCCCAGACGGACGCTTCGGGGAAGAGGTAGAGGCCGAAACGGAGCAGCCCGTATGTTCCTAATTTGAGCATNACCGCAGCTAGGACTACGGACCCGGCGGTTGGTGCTTGTGTGTGAGCATCAGGTAACCAGGTGTGAACTGGAACGATTGGCACCTTGATAACAAAAGCGAGTGCAAAGGCTAGGAAACACAGNCGAGCTGTGTTTGTTGAGAGAGCTTGGCGTTGGGCCAGTTCAACAACGTTGAATGTGATGTCTTGATTGCCAGCGCTCAGCGTTGCGACACTCACAATCGCGACGAGCATGAGCGCTGAACCGGCCATGGTGTACAGGAAGAATTTGGTTGCTGCGTATCGCCGGTCGTCGTAGCCCCAACCACCAATAAGCATGTACATNGGGACTAATACGATTTCGAACATCACGAAGAAGAGGAANAGGTCGAGTGCTAGAAAGGCGCCNAAAGATCCGGCTTGCAGCAGNAGCANCCAAGCTGTGTANGGCTTTGGNTCGTGNTGAGGGTCAACTGCAATGAGCACTATNGGNGTTATCAGACCTGTAAGTACGACCAACCANAGTGAGATTCCGTCGACGCCNACATGCCAGTTGATNCCGAGATTGGGGATCCATGATTGGACNGATTGNAATTGNAATCCNGCCTCATGNATTGAAAACTGGGCCATTACATANAGNGAAANCGCGCCAGCAATTGAAGCAAAGATGGCTCCGACGGGTCGCATGAGTTCAGGTCTGCTGTTAGGTAGTAGCACGACTACTAACGCACCAGCGATGGGTACGATGATGAGCGCATTTAAGACNGGGAATGATGAAGCGCTTTGCGCAGCTACTAGTTGAATCACANCAGCAACCCCCANGCCAAGACCGCAACTATCGCTANTGCCCCCACTGCTACTCCAACGGCGTAGTTGCGCATATAGCCGGACTGNGTGGGTTGAATTAGTTGACCGAGTTTCATAACCAGTCGGCCAANACCGTTGACTGTCCCGTCNACTATTTCAGCATCAAAATCTGCTGTCTTTTGGAACCCTGTGGTTCCCACGCCACCGACTACTCGCGCGTAGGTGGCNTCGACATACATCGCGTTTTCAAGGAATTCAGGTTCTAGGGGNTCNGTTGGGATTCGCCGCATTAACCAACTCAGCGTCGCTATCGATATTCCAACAAGTCCGGCAGCCACGGAAANAATGGCGAGAACTATTTTCGTTGTAGTTCCTGAAGAGAAGTGGTGTGGGTGATGGAAAATGGGCTCTAGAAAGTGTTCAAGTATCAGCCAATCCTTTACGAGCGGCAGGTTGATCGCTCCTCCAACTATTGCTGCTCCAGCCAGCACACATAAAGGAGTCGTCATGGTCCAAGTTGATTCGTGTGGGTGGACGTCTTCTTCCCACCGCTGTTCGCCGAAGAACACCAGGATCACTTGTCTGCTCATGTAATAGGCGGTAAGAAGCGCTGTGATGAGACCAACAGCCCATAACAATGGTCCGATGTTTTTTTGTTCCCAGGCGGCAAGCAATATTTCGTCTTTCGACCAGAAACCCGCGAATGGTGGAACCCCCGCTATTGCTAGCCATCCGACAATAAACGTGGCCGCNGTAATNGGCATNGCGACNCGCAATGCTCCCATCTTTCGCATGTCTTGTTCNTCGTGCATNCCGTGAATNACTGAGCCTGAACCNAAGAACAGCAGCGCCTTGAAAAACGCNTGAGTTATCACATGAAAAATTGCCGCTACGTAGGCACCCGAGCCGATCGCTAGGAACATGTAGCCCAATTGGCTGATCGTCGAATACGCCAATACCTTTTTGATGTCGTGCTGGGCAACNGCACACAAAGCAGCAAATAGGGCTGTCGCTCCGCCAATGACTGCGATGATAAGCAGGGCGTCATCAGTCAGGACGTTATTCATCCGAACAAGCAAATAAACTCCTGAGGTCACCATCGTCGCGGCGTGCACCATCGCTGAAACGGGGGTCGGTCCCTCCATTGCGTCGGGCAACCATACGTAGAGTGGTAATTGCGCTGATTTCCCTGCTGCTGCCACAAACAGGAGCAGCGAGACCGCTGTAGCTGTTGCCGCCGACATAGCCGGTGACTTAGCAATTTCTGTGTAGGTGACCGTACCGAGGGCTGACCAGATCGCGAATGTGGCGATCATGAATCCCCAGTCACCTACTCGATTGGTGACGAAAGCCTTTTTGCCGGCGGTGGCCG
This sequence comes from Acidimicrobiaceae bacterium, assembly GCA_002713975.1. Taxonomy (GTDB): domain Bacteria; phylum Actinomycetota; class Acidimicrobiia; order Acidimicrobiales; family Poriferisodalaceae; genus MedAcidi-G3. The sequence continues at coordinate 18,927 of PAVP01000003.1, forward strand.
CGCTTTCTCTTTGATGCCAGAAGGAAATGAGGAAATACGAGCAGGCGCCGACGCCTTCCCAACCTAGGAATGTGACGACGAGATTGTTGCCGAACACCAACATGAGCATTGAGAAGAGGAAGAGATTCAGGTACAAGAAAAACTTTGAATACTTGGGATCTCCATGCATGTAACCGATCGAGTAGAGGTGGATTAATGCTCCGACCCCGGTAACGAATAGAGCCATGGTGATCGATAAGGGGTCAACCAAGAATCCGGCTTCAACCTTCAAAGACCCGGCTGGTAGCCATTCGAAGAGAATGAATTCGTATGAACGTTCGCCCTTATCGCTGTCTTTGCCTAGCAACCCGATGAACACGATCACGGTCACTACAAAAGATCCGGCGGCGGCGGCTGTCGCGATCCATCCTGCTCGAGGTTCCCCAAGCATGCCACCAGTGACCACCAGTAAGGAGAAGCCGAGCAGAGGAAGTGTGGGAACAAGCCAAACTAGTTCAAGCACGAAATCACCCCCTGAGTGCCGAAAGATCGTCAGCAGTCGCGCCNGGTTGACGTCGCAAGATCGCCACCACAAGGCCTAACCCAACAACCACTTCAGCGGCCGCGACCACTAAAACGAAGAAGACGACGGTTTGACCGCCGATGTCACCTAGTTGCCGAGCAAACGCCACAAAACTGAGATTGACGCCGTTCAGCATTAGTTCGACACACATCAGCATGACGAGCGGATTCCGGCGGATGAGCAACCCCGTGCCNCCAATAACAAAAAGTAGGGCGCCGAGGATCAGGTACCAGCCGGTGGTGATTTCCATTAGTTGTCACCCAGCTCTTCGGCTACCGCGCTCTGGGTCTCTTTCGGTTTACGCGCGAGTACGACCGCTCCTATGACTGCGATTACCAGTAACAGTGAGGTCAATTCAAACGCGTATACATGATCAGAAAACAGTGACCGTGCTAATAGTCGGACGTTCTCGTCCCCCGATGCAGCTCCACCCATAGCTTCGGCGCCCGTAACAGGTTCGTTCACAACAACAATTAGCCCGANAAGTAACAGGAGGGAACCGGCGGCGAACACAAGGGCTGCCCATCTTTGGATGGGCAGGATGGATAGCTCCAGATTCTGCGCTCGATCAACTCCCAATAGCATGATCACGAACAGAAACAAGACCACGATGGCTCCTGCATAGACGATCACTTGGACCGCAGCCAGAAAGTGTGCCTCCTGGGCTACAAAGAGCACCGCTATCCCGAACAGTGTCATCACCAACATCAACGCCGAATGGACTGGATTTCGAGCAAGAATGACTCCCAGAGCTCCGGACAGACATATGGCTGCGGCGACGATAAAGACAAGGGTGTCTACCATCAGTGGACATCCTCTGACTCACCGTATTTCTCGGGCGGATTTTCGGTGTTCTCATGGCTGTCTTTGTCGCGTTGACCTATTTCAGGCTTTCGCGTTCCGTAGCCGAGCTCGCCACTCCAGCCAACCCGATTTTGATAATCAGGATTCCCAGATGGCGAGGTAGCGCGCATCCAACCAGACGTGGCTAGATCATCTCCCTCGTGCCAAAGTTCCCAGGGTTGACGTTGGGGGAGACCCTCATCGTCGACCACTAGTTCGTTCTTGGTGTAAATGGCGTCTGACCGGTTGGCAAAGCTGAATTCGAAAAGCTTCGATTCGGTAATGGCCTCTGTCGGGCAAGCTTCAACGCATAGGTCACAGTGGATGCATCGTAAATAATTGATCTCGTATACGTACCCGTATCGTTCCCCGGGAGAAACTGGATCCGTTTCTGAGTTGTCGGCGCCTCGAACGTAGATGCATTTGGCTGGGCATACTCCTGCACAGAGTTCACAGCCGATGCATTTTTCCATACCGTCTTCGTATCGGTTCAACACATGACGGCCATGAAATCGTGCGGGTTTTGGACGCTTCTCTTTGGGGTATTCGGTTGTGACTCTTTCTTCAAAGAGTTTCATGAAGGTGACTTTGAAACCGTCGAGATATCCCATTACGCGTCCTCGAGTTCCTTTTGATAGGCGCGATCTCCGGCTCGTAACCCCGCGAGGAGAAGGCCGGCCCCAACCGCTAATGCAATGAACGCTGCACCATAGGTTGCTAGCCAATTCCAGTCGTGTGTGGCACGCAGTTCTTTAAGGCTGATGAACATCAGCCAGAACAGAATTAGAGGAATGAGAAGTTTCCATCCGAGGTGCATCAGCTGGTCGTAGCGAAGTCTGGGAAGGGTGGCACGGAACCACACAAACACGAACAAGAACGCGAGGACCTTAAGCAAGAACCATAGAGTCGGCCAGAACCAGGTCATCCCAAACAGAATCGGGCCCGCTGGTCCTCCGAAGAAGAGAGTGACCATGATNGCCGACATGGTGATCACGTTCATGAACTCGGCGAGAAAGAACAGGGCNAANCGGATTGATGAATATTCGGTGTGAAAACCTCCCACCAACTCTTGTTCNGCCTCCACNAGGTCAAACGGAGGCCGGTTGAGTTCAGCNGTTGCCGCAATTAAGAACACAATGAAGGGAACNANNCCTGAAGAAACAAGGAACCACCNNCTAANCCCGCCTGATTGGGCAGCGACGATGCCATGAGTGGAGAGGGTGCCCGCAAGTATTACGACGACAACCGTGGCCATTCCNAGAGCCGCTTCNTAGGAGATTGCTTGTGCCGAAGCGCGNACAGANCCGATGAGNGGGTATTTCGATCCNGATGCCCATCCGGCGAGCATGACTCCNTAGACGGCNATNGATGACATGGCCAGTAAGAGGAGAATGCCTATNGGNGGGTCNGCTACCTGCAGAAATGTCTCTCGCCCNAAAATCGTGACAGTTCCCGATGATCCACCACCAAANGCNCCTCCGATAGGCACTACAGCAAAGGANAGAAAGGCNGTGACNGCNGATATGTATGGAGCGAGACGAAACACTAAGGGGTCGGCNTTTTCTGGNCGCAGATCTTCTTTGAAGAAGAANTTCACNCCGTCNGCGAAAGTCTGTAATAGCCCCCANGGACCTGCCACATTGGGGCCNATNCGATTTTGCATGTCTGAGATCAATTTTCTTTCAAACCAGACCATGAACATGGTGGCGACAAGNAAAAACGTGAAGGCGACAAGAACTTTGACAGCCATGATGCCGANNTCNGTTAGATCAACACCATCGANATANAGCGGATCTCCNGTCATAGCGTTTCGATCCTGATGTCGTTNATCGTTGCAGTNGCGTCNATAAATCGGTTNGCNCCTCCGCCGGGCTGGTTGAANGGCAGCACNGCCGTTCCACGTTGAATATTGCTNTCGGCAACGGCNGTGAGGTTTTCAGTNGCTCGGGTGGANATCACGCGAACTTCGCTACCGCTGGGTATGCCTAGCCGTTGNAGGTCNNTGGGGTGGACCTTCAAGGTCGGTGGTTCTGCNAGNTGCTGNAGCGAAGGACTATGANCCGTNNCNGTCGCNNCGTCCCAAAGCTTGCGTCCGCTTATNAGCCGCAGCCCGTANCCATCCGCNATNGGGGTGTCTTGCGGNNTGGGNAGNNNCAGATCTATCGAACTTTNNTGAACCAGAATGCCTTCGTGGGTTTCNTNGCTAGTNACTCTNTCTAANGTTATGCCGNTGTGGCTAGGGGCTACTTNCTCNATTTCGCGCCATATCTCGTCTTTTGAAGTTAAGCCCAAGTCGCCNCCAAGACGCCANGCAAGCTCCGTNGCNATCATCCANNCATCGCGAGTCGACCCTGGGGGAGTAATTTTTTGGATGACTCTGCTGACGCGGCCTTCGATATTTGTTGTGGTGCCGTTTTGTTCTCCGTAGGCCGTCGCCGGCAAAACAATGTCAGCTTGCGCTACCGAGGAAGTTACGAAGTTGTCGATCGCTACGACTGTCTTAACTTTTTGAATGGCTTCTGCTGCAAGATTTCGGTCGGGGAAGTCGCAAAGAGGATCTGCACCTAAAAGGATGAGGGTTTCAATTTCCCCGGCAGCCGCCGCTTGGAGCATTTCTGTAGTCCCAAGACCNTGTTCTTTGGGAATGTCAGTCCATTTTTGAAGAAGAGCTTGACTNGGGTTATCGATCCTGACCCGCCCAGGAAGAAAACCTGGCGAAAGACCCATGTCTAGGGCCCCGCGTACATTTCCTCTCCGCAACGCGGAGAGGAAGGTGGCGTGTGGAAGTTCCGCCCTGATTACCGCCGCTACCGAGATTGCTGGGTCCGCAGATTCAGCCATTGAGGCTCGACCCAGGACGGTTACGACAGAACCGTCGCGCAGTTGCTGCGCTAGCGGGTCGCNGCTNCTCAGTAACTCTGTCAGGGTCTTTGCCGCCTCTCCGGCTTGGCAACGAATTGAGTGTTGGGCGTATGACTCACTTCCAGTGGCCGTCGGTCCTATTTGGACNACTTTGGTTCGGCCTCTGGTGGCCGCGCCTCGAAGGCGCAGATGCAATATCGCAAGTTCCTCTTTGAGATCCGGGCCCACTATCAGCACTGTGTCTGCTTCGCATGCATCTGCAATCGTTGCCGGCGGGAGCCCTAAAACTAGTTCCGCGGGTAGACCATCATCGAGTTGCGCGTCAATGTTGTCGGTTCCGATTACCGAGCGCGCCATTTTTGACCAGGCGTACGCGTCTTCATTNGTCAACCGCGACCCGCCAATGATGCCTACTCCTTGCGGGCCAGCCTGGCTGATGGCTTCGGCCGCAGCCGCTAGCGCAGANCCCCAGTCAGTACCCAGTAATTGTCTTTGATTCTCTTGGTCACGAACGAGTGGGACGGTGAGGCGTTCGTCGCTGTTGATGGCCTCAAAGTTGAATCGTCCCTTGTCACATAGCCAACCATGGTTTACCGACTCGACGTCTACACCGAGGTAGCGAACGAGTTCGTTTCTTGATGACTGAACTGAAATCCGACAGCCCATAGAACACGTCGTACATGTTGATTCAGTTTCCTCGAGATCCCATGGGCGGGCTTTGAATCGGTACGGGGCNGCTGTAAGGGCACCTACCGGACAAATTTGCACTGTGTTGCCTGAAAAGTAAGAACTGAAAGGTTCGTCGGGAAATGTCAGCACTTGAGTTGAATTTCCCCGTTCCGTGAATTGGATGAGCGGGTCGCCAGCTATCTCGTCGGCGAATCGAGTGCAACGGTCGCANAGTATGCANCGTTCTCGATCGAGGTGAACTAGGTCTGAAATTGGAATCGGCTTTTCGAAGTGCCGTTTTTCTTCTACAAAGCGTGACTCGCCNGGTCCATAGGCAATTGTTTGATCTTGCAGTGGACACTCGCCACCTTTGTCACAGACTGGACAGTCGAGCGGATGGTTGACCAGAAGAAACTCAAGAATCCCTTCTTGGGCTCGTTTAGTGTCGTCCGATTCNGTNTCAACGACCATTCCCTCAGCTACNGGNACCATGCATGATGGTTGGAGCATCGGGCCGCGACCGGTGTCAACGTCGACNAGACACATCCGGCACATNCCNACNGATGACATTCGTTCGTGATAGCAAAATCTTGGTATGTGAATGCCGGCNCGATCAGTNGCAGCGATNAGCATTTCNCCTGGTTGNGCTTCGATCTCGGTGCCGTTNACTGTGACGGTTACTTCGCTTGGNGCTTGGTCAGACATCTACNGCCACCTCAATCATTGTTGGGTGTTCGTTNCCGGCAACTTTTGCTTCGAATTCTTCTCGGAACAGTGTGAGTGCTGAGTGAACNGGAGCGAANGCTGATGGGCCAACAAAACAGATAGTGGTCATCCGATATGGGAACGGAACGGCTTCAATCCCTTTGGAGGGGACTGCGGCGTGTGGGAAGTCGCCGGGGCAAATTGTTTCTCCGACCTCTATCAGCAATTCGAGATCTCGGGGGGTTCCTCGTCCCTCAACAACCCTGCGCAGTATTTGTTCGAGCCAGGTGCCGCCTTCTCGGCATGGCACACATTTCCCGCAGGATTCGTGGGCATAAAACTTGGTCAAGGTAAGAGCCGCCGAGGGGATGTCGGTCGTTTCGTCCATCACCATGATCGCGCCGGATCCCAACATGGATCCTTGGGGGCCAACTTGGCTCGCTTCGAATGGTAAGTCGAGTTGATCGGGGGTGAACCATGGGGCTGAGCCGCCGCCTGGGACAAATGCCTTTAGTTGATTGTCGTCGCGTATCCCTCCGCACATGTCAGGGCCATACAACAGGTCGCGAAAGGTGGTGGTGCCATTGACGATTTCATATACGCCTGGTCGCTTTACATGGCCGCTGACGGCAACCATGCGAGTACCTGGCGAACTTTCAGTTCCGATCGCCGTGAACGCAGCCGCACCATGTTGAACAATCCAGGGAAGGTTGGCCAAAGTCTCGACATTGTTGACGATTGTTGGTTGTCCATAGAGGCCTATTGAGGCGGGGAAATATGGGGGTTTTAATCTCGGCATCCCCCTATTTCCTTCAAGGCTTTCGATTAGAGCTGTTTCTTCGCCGACTACGTATGCTCCTGCCCCCCAGTGCAAGACAATGTCGACGGAAAATTCGGTTCCTAAAATGTTTTTCCCGATATAACCAGCATCGTAAGCGTCGTTTAGGGCCGTAGCCACACGTTCTTGTGCTACTGCCATTTCGCCTCGTATATAGAGGAAGCATTGGCTGAGGCCGACTGCGTAACAAGCGATTAGGCAGCCTTCGATCAGTTGATGAGGGTCTAACTCCATTAAAAGACGGTCTTTATAGGTTCCTGGTTCAGATTCGTCGCCATTAACAACTAGGTATCGAGGCCAGACTCCGGGAGGGCAGAATCCCCATTTGACTCCAGCGGGGAAGCCGGCACCGCCTCGGCCAAGCAATGTTGCGGCTGTAACTTCGCTGTGAACTTCTTCTGGGGTTAGCTGTAGGGCTTTTCTTAGAGCTTGGTAGCCGTCGGTTGCTTCGTATCTTTCAAGTGTGTGTGAATCTGCATGGTCGAAGCGAGCTGTCACAATCCGCGGAGTTTCGTTAGCGATGAATCCGGGGGCATGGGCGATCGGGGTTCCGGTCATTTCGCTCACTGGTCGCTCCCGTTGTCGTTTAGCCAAACTGGTGCAGTCGTGACATCTTCGGGGGGGACCACTCCCACAAACCGATCTTCGGGTATGTGCTGACGAACCTGGGCCAGGACACCGTGCTCTGGCACTTCATGGTCAGATGAACCAAGTTCTTCGACCAATGCATCAAACTGGTTAGCGGTCACTTTGTATTGGTGTCGATAGTTAACTTGGAGACAGGGCGCTTCAGTACACGCGGCTTGGCACTCGGCGCCTTCGAGTGTGAACATTCCGTCGGCGGTAGTGCTCCCTGATTTCACGCCGAGTCTTAGCTCAGCGTGTTTCATCAGATCCCCTGCACCCATCAAGGCACACGACATCGTTGTGCAAATGTTGATCACATATTTGCCGACCGGATGGCGTTTAAACATTTCGTAGAAGGAACAGGTGCCAAGAACTTCTGCGCTGGTTGTGCCCACAAGCTCGGCTATCTCTGCCATCGCCTCGTCCGTGACCCAGCCTTCTTGTTCTTGGGCTAAATGCAGTAGAGGGATCATGGCCGACCGCGGCTTGGGATACCGACCGATAATTTCTTCTGCCAGCAACAAGTTTTCGTCAGTGAAAAATTTCACCTATCGACCTCCCCCATGATCGGATCGATAGATGAAATGACTGCTATTGCGTCAGCAAGCAGGCCTCCATGCATCATGTGCGGCAACGTTTGTAGGTTTACAAATGAGGGTGCGCGGATGTGCATCCGTTGAGGTTTCGGTCCACCATCTGACACCAAGTAGCACCCGAGTTCCCCTCGAGGTGATTCAACTGCCGTGTACACCTCACCTGGTGGCACCTTGAAACCCTCGGTGAAGATTTTGAAATGGTGGATAAGGGCTTCCATCGACTCATCGATACGAGCCCGGGGTGGCGGTGTCACCTTGCGATCTTCAGCTCTGTATGGTCCGTCGGGTATCAGTTCTAGACATTGTTCGACAATTCGCATCGATTCTCGAATTTCGTTGAGTCGGATCGCGTACCGATCAAATGTGTCGCCGTAGGTGCCGACCACAATGTCAAAATCGACTTGGTCATACGCGAGATACGGCATTGCCCTGCGCAAATCCCACGCGTATCCGGTTGACCGCAAAATGGGGCCCGTGGCTCCCATGGCAAGAGCTTCTTCGGTGGTGATGACGCCAATTCCTTGAGTTCGTTCACGCCAGATCGGTTGTCCGGTCATTAGAACATCGAATTGCTCGAGACGTTCTGGGAGAACTTTGAGGATGTTTTGGACATCTTCTTGCCATCCGTCCGGAAGGTCTGCCGCTACACCGCCCGGTCTGATGTAGTTGTGATTCATGCGAAGGCCGGTCACTTTTTCGAAGAAGCGAAGTACTTCTTCTCGTTCCCGCCACCCGTAAATCATCATGCCTACGGCACCGAGGTCCATTCCGTTTGTCGCCAAAAACAGGAGATGGGATGACATCCGGTTTAGTTCGCACATAAGCATGCGAATCCAAGTCGCTCTGTCTGGCATTTCGATTTCGAGTAACGCTTCGACTGCTAGCGAAAAGGTCAACTCAGTAAAGAGGGGTGCCGCGTAGTCCATTCGGGTGACATTCGTCGGTCCTTGCAGGTATGTAAGATCCTCCGCCGTCTTTTCCATACCCGTGTGCAGATAACCAATGACGGGTTTCGAACGCAGGACTGTCTCGCCCTGCAGTTCCATGGTCACTCGAAGCACCCCATGAGTTGAAGGATGTTGGGGGCCCATGTTGATGATCATTCGTTCGTCGTCCGGGTCGACGACTGATGCCCGTTCCTCTGCCTCGGCTTCAGACATTCTGAGAACAGCGTCTCGATTTCGGAGATGATCCAATTTCGTCACCGGCCATCGACCGCCTTGAATTGAACCGGGATTCGTCCCATTGAATAATCTTTACGCAATGGATGTCCCTGCCAATCATCGGGCAGCAGTATGGGTGTCGGATCTGGATGTCCTTCAAACTCCAACCCGAACATGTCGTTTGCTTCGCGCTCCATCGCTTCGGCCCCCGGATGGATATCCGTGATGGTCGCAACCATGGGAGCTGCCTCCGAGAGTTGAACTCTGACGCGCAGTCGTCGAGAAGCCTGGACATCAAGCAAATTTACGACGAGTTCGAAACGTTCTGCTGTGACGGTTACCGGGAGCGAACGGGTGTCATTTCCTAGATAATCGACACCGCAAAGGTCGACGCATACTCCATAGCCATCATCGTTTAAGGATTGAATGAGGTCGTGGTATTCAGCCTTACCAGTGTGCACGACAGTCTGGTTATTGTTGACCACCACAGCAGACCCGTGGAGCCTTTCGACATCATCCTCAGGCATGTCTTGTTCAGCTGATTCGATTTCCTCGTCAACCGAAGCGGGCGACTCAGTCATAGACGCCCCCTGTGCGGATAATGACGGGGTCAGGTTGGGCATCTAACGCCGCTTCTTGGCCCAGTTCTATTTCAGCTCCTCGTCCCGTTTCGTTGCGTCTTTGAGTGAGTTCTCCGGTACGAATCTTTTCGTGCAACGCAAGAATGGCGTGTAGCAAAGTTTCTGGTCCGGGTGGGCACCCTGGCGCATAAATATCGACGGGGACTACTTGATCAACACCTTGAACGATCGCGTAGTTGTTAAACATTCCTCCACTTGACGCACATACACCCATACTTATGACCCATTTGGGTTCCATCATCTGGTCATAAATTTGCCGCAGGACAGGAGCCATTTTCTGACTGACCCGGCCGGCAACAATCATGAGATCCGCTTGTCGAGGTGAGGCACGAAATGTCTCCATTCCGTAGCGAGCCATGTCGTAGTGAGCGGTTCCGGTAGCCATCATCTCAATGGCACAACACGCAAGACCGAAGGTCGCTGGCATCAAGCTTCGACGTCGGGCCCATTTGACTAATTCTTCAATCGGCGCCGTGATTATGTTGTGGCCGAGACCAGCGAGTCCGTCATCGCCCAAACCAAGCTTGTGTTTGATATCTGTTAGGTCACTCATTAGGCGGCCTCCGAGTCGTCAGTGTCCGTCTCAAGTCCAACCCGCCCCTCAAGGCCGACCTTACGGATTGTCGATGTGGTCGTCCGTTCTGGGCTCGTGGCTGGGGTTAACAGTCGACGACCAGGACCCCAATTGAGTCCACCTTTCGCAAGTTCATACACAAAAGAGAGAAAGAAAATACCAGCAAAAATCGTCATGGCTACAAGGCCGAATAGACCCAGTTCATCGTTCGCAACTGCCCACGGATACAAGAAGACAATTTCAATATCGAACATGATGAAGAGCATGGCAACCAAATAGAACTTGACCGGAAATCGCTCCGGTATTGCTACTTGGTCAGTTATGCCACATTCATAGGCGGATCTTTTGGCAACGGTGTTTCGTTCTGGGGCGAGAAGACGAGAAGCGACAATGCTTAGGAGGACAAAGAGAACCCCAAGTACACCTAGGGTCAGAACCGGGAGGTACTGCTCCATCTCAATTCGCCCTTTCCCTTAATTCAGTTCCCAGCTGCTTCCCGGACAGCCCATACGGCTTGATCCCGTCGGTGAAGGTGATAACAACCTAAACCAAANAGCAACCCCGAGAAGATAGCTACAAGTGCTGGCCGCAGTCTGAGGTTGCCTTGGTCTCTGACCATTACGACGGTATATACCGGTGCTGCCTCATCAAGTTCTGCTACGGGCAACAGGACTTTGCCATCCCCACCTAACTTATTGGGATCAATCTCTGCAGTGGGTTTGTATGGCTGCAATTGAACGGCGGCATAATGAGGGCGTCCTCGACTAGGTATGAAGTATTGGGTCACCGCATTATCTGGAATTCCGAGTGGCCGATAACGTTCTCCGCCCACGCGCATGACTCGATGAACTTGATAGTCGGTAGCTGCGCTGAACAGACATGTGTTGACCGACTCAAGGCGGCGTGGATCGACATCGCTGCACACAACAGCCGAATCTGCAGTTGCTTGGGCATCAGCTTCAACTACAACCTGCCATCCGCCATCCGGAGTGCTTGAAATGTCGTTGCTTAATTCTTGAACCATTTCGATAGGCACCGCTTCAGGGTTCGTGCTGACGTGGGTGACCTCCCAGGCTGGTCCATGTCCAACCCAGCCAATTCCAAAGAACCACCAAATAATTCCCATGATGAGGTTCCATCCCCATAGGCCGGTCCATGCAACCAGAAAGCCAAGCCTGACACCAAGGTTGGTTGCTAACAGTAAATAAACAGACCCGCATAGAACAAGAACGCTGATGAGAACCGCTAAGTACCCCGTAATAACTGGGTCCCATCCCACTAAAGCGATCAAAGTCATTGGTCATCCTTTGATGTGTGCAGCTCCGCGAATTGCACCGTTGATTGCTCTGCTTGATCCAAACTGCGCTCATATTCTGAGATTGCGCGGATCTCTTCTTGGGTCAAAATTCGCCCGAATCCAGGCATCCCATAGTTACCCAGCCTGGCAAATTCACCATATGCAATGTTGTCAGCTGCGCCAGACGTTATGAACGAAATTTGATCTTCGATATCAGGGAAAAGTCGCTCAAGGCTCACAGCATTGAGGGCTGGCCCATAACGCCCAGATCCAGCAGGCCCGGGGATGACTTCAACCTCGCCGCCATTGTTTGGTAGTTGAGCTGGACCGCGCGCGGGCCATCGCGGCGTATGGCAACGAGCGCAATGGAGTTCGAATAGAACTTGTCCTTCGCTTTTTTCGGGATGAGCGGCCATCTCGGTTTCTTTGGCTTGCAGTGCCTGTTGACTCGCGTCGTCATCAGAAATTCTTTCGCGCCACAGCCATGCGATTAGATTGTCGACCTCTTGAGAGGTGAGGGGTCCGCCACCTGGTAGACCCCAAGCAGGCATAACACCTCGTCCGTAATTCAGAATTTGTCTGACTTCATCTACCTCATCGAGGTTTTCCGCGTCGGTATCAAACCGCGCAAAGACGGTATCTAGGGCTGGTGCGCGCCATGTGGTTTTGACGATATAGGTCTCTTCGTCACTGAATTGGTTACCGATGTCGAGCACGACTGGTGCATAGTTGGCACCGCCTAGATCAGCGCCGTGACAAACAACGCACTCGAGTTCTTCTGCCAGTCGTTCACCCGCAGCTGCGGCCCGTTCACCGAATCCTACTTCAGCGCCAGCGCGGCGGCCGCCTTCTCGGAGCCAGTAGATGGGCAGCACTAATGCAATTATTAAAAGCATCAGGACACCAAAGGCCTGCACCTGTTCGAGCCGACTTCCTTCAAGTACTTCGTCGTCTGGCAACGAGCCGCGGTTGGCAGCAAGTTCTATCTCACTCCCAATCTCACTCTTGCTTCGCCGGATGTTAACGAAGACATAGATTGCCCAACCAACGACCACAACGGCCAGCAGGACCATGGCGATCGAACGCTCGGTGGTGGCGGCATAAATCACGGTTTAATGACCCCTGCGATAGTGCGGTGAGTTACGGACGGAAAGAAAATCTTCATTACGCGCAGTGAGGTCCTTCTAAACCTTGGCCCGTCGTGTCGGTACCAATCGGCGGACCTAGGGAAGGACTACCTGTATCGATAATTACTTTGTCTCCATCAATGATTACTGGGAAACGATCCATACCTCGCGGAGCGGGGCCCGCCTTCTTTTCTCCGACACGGTTGTATTGCGATCCATGACAGGGACATTCGAACCACTGAGAAGTGGCGCAGGATGGGACTTTGCAACCAAGGTGTGGGCATTTCTGCCACAGCGCTATGTAACCCATTTTGATGCCTTCTAAGACAGTCCCTGAATAAACCGCTTCGGCCGCTTGTTGAGTGGCGTCATCCATAGGAAACGGTTGCAAGTATGTCTGTGCCTCGGAAAAGTACGAAAAGTTGGTTGCAGGTGATGAGGACGCGATCACATCATTGACCGAGTCAATGGTCCCAATCTTTACTTTGGAGCCGAAGCCTCCGGTGGGCCGAGGCCAAAGAAAAGCGATGTTGGCGGCTCCGAAGGCAGACAATCCCATGGTCATTAAGGTGATTGACGCACGATTTAGGAATTGGCGCCGCGTAACTCCCACTTCTTCAGGATCAGGGGGACTCCACACCTCAGGTTGGACTGGTTCCGGAACGGCTATCTCACCGCCGACCCTCGCTAGAGCTACAGAACGTTCAAGTTCCTTAGCCTCATCGCTTACGGGAGCTCCGGCGACGACTCCCACATCACGCTTCCTCGTTTCACGCGACAAATGGCCTAGGCCCTGAGCGTCACGTCGACGAAGCGATGTGAAGCCCACTACCGCGCCTAGAGCCACAAGCACAGGGATAGCTATGGCGATGATCGTACCGCTTGACACTGCGCTGCTCCTTACAGGTGGAAAATGCCGTGGAGCCCGGTGTCCCACGGATAGGTGAAGTTGAAACCTTGGCCCCTAAAGAAGGACCCGATAATGACCAGCACTGCCCAGAACATGAGATGGATGGTCTGAATCGAGATCGCGAACTTACGATCTTCGGGTGCATTTGACGGATTGCGATCGATGTATGGGGCGAATCCCAAAAGCACCAAAACGATGCCAGGGATAGTGACGCCCGCGATCATCGGATCGAACATCGTAAGTAGCTCTTGGAGGCCTAAGAAATACCAGGGAGCTTTAGATGGGTTAGGTGTTGCATTGTGATTGGCCAATTCGAGTAACGGCGCATTGATGAACAGCGAGAAAACTAAGGCGAAGGCGGTGATAAACAGGGCCGCGGTAAATTCTGCTGCGAGCAGATGCGGCCAAACATGAACTTTGTCTCCTGGAGTGGCTTTAACGTCTTGGATGGAACCTGACTTGACCACCGTCAACAATCTGTGAGTATTCCCGCTCGGTCCAGCCATTGCCGGCGGGGCGATAGTTGCTACGCCACCTCCTGCAGCTGCGGGTGCGCCACCCTGTTGGCTCTGCTCAAGCAGGGAACGTGGGATTGTTTCACCATCATCATCTGAGGAGCCGCCAGCATCAGTTGACGGTGCCGGGTCGCCATCAGCCTTGGCCTTGGCCTCTTGGCTTCTTTTCAGTAGATGTTCAGGAATTTCAGTCATGGGAGTGCTTTCACCGCCGATCTATAGCGGTCCGGAGATGCCGCCGTCTTTGCGGACTCTCCAAAANTGAATTGCCAAGAAAATGACAAGGACGAACGGGAGCATCAATACGTGCAATACGTACCATCGAAGAAGAGTTTCTGCGCCGATTTGTTTGCCTCCTAAGAGCACAAAGCGCACTTGATCGCCAAACACCGGTGTGAAACCCATCATGTTGGTGCCGACGGTCACCGCCCATAGAGACAATTGATCCCAGGGCAAGAGATAGCCGGTGAATGAAAGCAAAAGGGTCAGTTTCAATAGCATGACCCCGACGACCCAGTTGAACTCACGCGGAGCTTTGTAGGCCCCGTGGTAGAACACTCGTGCCATATGCAGGAACACCGACAACACCATTAGGTGGGCTGTCCAACGATGCAGGTTCCGAACAAGTAACCCGAAACTCACTTGTGTGTGCAGGGACTCAATGTCGCTCCAAGCGGCAGCTGCNGTTGGGCGNTAAAANAACATTAGNAAAATGCCGGTAACTGTCAGCAGTATGAACAAGAAGAAACTAAGCCCACCNAGNCANAGNGTGTAACTCACNTTGACAGCGTGACGCTTNACNTTCACGGGNTGAAGGTGATACAGAACGCTGTTCATAATCACGTANGACCNGTTCCGTGGNCTNTCTGTGTAGCCCTTNCGGAAAATCGACCCAGGTCGAAAAACNGATGTCCAAAACTGNCTGTCTTGCATCCAGTCNGCTGCNGCAGTAGCCCCTTGTTGCAGCNTCTCAGGNAGCGACTGTTTGGNNTTTTCGATCGAGTTTGCCATTTGGATTCCGTCTATCCCTCAGAGTCGCATGCCGTAGGCGTAGCCGTGTGTATGGGTGCGGTCATGAACGTCACCCTCGGTCGGTGGGTTGTCAACCACTTTGCCCATCGATATGACACCTGTCGGGCATCTATCTACGCACAGGGCACAGCGGGTACATACATCGTCATCAATAATGAAAATTGCGTTGTCAGCCGGATCCAGACCGGGGAGGTCGGCATCTACAGCTTCGTCTATTGCCTCAACTGCTATGTAGTGAATGCATTTCCACGGACAAATATCGACGCACCCTTCGCACTGGATGCATTCTGACTGGTCAATGTTAATGAACTGTTTGGGCTTTACAGCCGCAGCTAGATAATCAGCATCGACGGTCTGCAATACGTAGTCGTCTACGAACCGAGGCATGGGCGGATTAGCTTCAGTCTTTGCCATATCAGTTGCCCTTCATGAGTGGGCGGCCAAAATCTGATACTGGTTCTGCGACTGGTTTTTTCTCATCTCGTTTCTGCCACCAAAGCCACAGAAATGGAAGACCAGCCAAAGCAACTATGTGCTCAACAACTACAACGATGTCTGAAAGCTTCTTAAGGTCCATCCGCATGGGCGGGAATGTGATCGGGTTCCCGTCTATGAATTGGCCCTCAGTAAAGAGCATCCGCTCAACGGACCATCCCCATTCGTTGTCGGTAAGCCGAACCCAGCGGTCAGGCACAACTCCGAAAACCATCATTAAGAGCATGAAGATAAACGCAGNNCCAAGCATGGCTTCGCCCCACGAGGTGGGGCGGTCAGTAGGCCTACGTCGNCCATACGCNATGACGNCATANACCATAAGACCTGTGATCAGGATTGATGTCACAAGTGCNACCACGAGCCCTCCTGTCTAGTCCGTAGTGTTGGTGCGTGCTTACCGAATCTTGGCGAGATTCCAAGGAACCTCACACTATGCAAATCCACAGCGTGAATCTACGTTCAAATCTACCCGAGCAACGCCCGGATCGTTCGACGTTCTACCACGCTTTAACGACGGATTCGCAACTCAAGAATGTCTTATATGGTGGCACTCGCGAGCTACTAATGCCGAACCCAAACCCGGATTTTTTTTGAGAACTTCATTCTGAGTGCAACTTCAGCAAAAAGTGTCTGCCAAACTTGGTCCGCTACCCTCGTCCGCGCCTATCTTTGATGAGCGCACGTATCTTGTTTCTATACCAGTAACCCGCGATGCGGGATTCCAGATTGGGATCTCGCGGAGGACAAAGTGACCGAAGTTCCCGAGTATCTATTTGAGCGTTCAAGGCAGAGGCGTATAGCGCTCGGCCTGCTTGAAGACGATGGCAGCGGAGGTGCTGCTGCTTCAGAGTCGGGTGATGGCGGGTCTCAACCCAGTTCTGGTCCTAGTAGCGCTGACGTCATCGCTGCCGCCAAGGCCGACGCCAAGCTTGAACAGGTTGCNGACATTGATGTTGACCCTGTTTGGGTTTCTGCTGCTAATGCTCGGACCAAAATTCCGATGTGGGCCCTCCCGGTCATGTTCTTCTTACCGTTGTGGGCATTTGTCTATGTCAAAATGACTGAACCACCACCTGAACCTGTGACTGCGATGACTGAAGGTGCAGCAACTTATGCTGCCCAGTGCGCGAGCTGCCATGGTGGCGATGGAGCTGGGAATGAAGGCGGTGGGGTCGGGCGACCTCTGTACAACGGGGAAGTCTTGCTAACGTTCCCGAAATTAGACGCTGACATGATTCATTGGCTCAACGTTGGTTCGGAAGGTATCGGTCTCGGAAATCCTTATGGGGCTACCGATAGACCGGGGGGAACACATATCTCGGGTGAAACCGGCGCAAATATGCCAGGTTTCGGCGGGACTCTGTCGGAGTACAAGATTTATTCCGTGGCCAGATACATCCGTGAGGTGTTGAGCGGTGAACTATTAAGCGAAGAAGAAATTGCAGTTCGCGACGCGGAATGGGAAGAGCTTGGCGGCGGCAAAGATCTTGGAGGCGGCGGCGGTCACGGGGGACATTAAGCTCCGTCTCGTCGTAGCAGCTTAAAAAATACTCTGACACCGTCAAAGTAGGCCGGAGGACACGCGCTGATGACCATGCGTCTTTCTACAGAGGTACTGGTGATCGGGGCTGGCCCGGCGGGCGCTGCAGCAGCGCACTGGGCCGCTGAGTCAGGTCGCATGGTCGTGCTGTTGGAAAGAGAAGCGATGCCTCGCGAACGAATTTGTGGCGACGCTTTAACACCCAAAGCGGTTGGACACTTAGCCGAAATGGGGATTGACGTCACCAATAGTGATTTCCATCAACATCATGGCTTACGAATGACCGCACACGGGCAAAGCATTGAACTCAGGTGGCCCACTGATCATGACCATCCCAATCACGGTCTAGTAATTAGACGCCGGGTTCTCGACAATCTTTTAGTAGAGCATGCGCTCGGTGCTGGCGCTCAAGTTTGGACAGGTGTTGAAGTTACTGAGCCAATAATCGAGCACGGGCATTTGCGTGGCTGTCGAGCCGTCGGTTCTGGCTGTGGTAGCGGCCCTGAAGGAGAAATAGAAGTGCGTGCCCGATTTGTGGTCATCGCTGATGGTCCACTTTCACCATTTGGGAGGGCTTTGGGCACCGCTCGGACGCGAACTTATGCTCAAGGAGTCGCTATGCGCGCCTATTTTTCTAGTCCTCGTCATGATGACGACATCATCGAATCAGTGTTTGATCTTCGAGATAGTGCAGGCGAACAACTTCCGGGCTACGGCTGGATATTCCCAGTGGGCGATGGGACCGTCAACACTGGGGTTGGGTTATTGAGCCACCACCACGGAAACGATCCTCAATCCATTCGGGAGCTATTTGACAAGTGGTTGAACCAGATACCTAAAGCTTGGGAGGTTGATATAGACAGCATCGAAGGTCCGCCAGAAGGTGGACGTCTACCGATGGGTGCGTCGGTTCGGCCAAGGTCGGGTCCCAACTGGGTTGTAGTAGGTGACGCTGCGGGAAGCGTAAATCCATTCAATGGCGATGGGGTCGAGCCAGCATTAAGCAACGGACGATTGGCGGCTTCTGTAATCGACCGAGCCATAAGCACTGGCGACGGCCTCGAGCTTCGGCAATACGAAAAACAGCTGGTCTCTAAGTATGACCACTATTACCGGCTGGGAAGATTAGCTACTAAGGCCCTTGGGAGACCCGGTCTGATGCGGCGTTTCACTCTGCTTGGCATCCAATCGCGGGTTCTAACGGAACTGGTAATGAGAATTTCAACCAATCTGGTTAATAACGACGCTGGTGGAACCGAATCTGTTTACGAAATCGGGAAGGTAATAGCCCGACTTATTCCTGATCGCGATTAGCCGCTGTGAGCAAGCTTTTGTGGTCAACCTCTTGTCGGTAGCTTCGAATGTGCAGCGGTTACTTCACTTCACCAAACACCAAGTCAAGTAATTCGCCAGCTGGCAGAACGTCTAATGCCTTATATCGCGCGAACGCCCCCGAAAAATTTAGCGATTCGACCAAGGGATTCGGCACGACAACGGTGCGGATCCCCGCCGCAAGAGCTGCCTTGAGGCCNTTAGGGCTNTCTTCNACCACAGCTGCNGATCCTGCTTCTACTTCAAGTAGCTCCAACGCTCGNANGAANACNTCNGGGGCTGGTTTCGAAACACCNCCTACGTCATCNCGNCAAACGACATNTGAAAANCTTTCNTATAGCCCAACTCGTTTCAGGTGATGNTCAACCCANCTGTGGGGCGAACTCGANCCAATCGCTGTTGCTATCCCTCGTTGTTCNGCTACGTCNAATAACTCNGTTACNCCNGGTAAGACNGGTTGCTCTTCNGTTAACTGATTCTTAATCCGCTGGCGTTCCCCCATTACCGAGTCTTGGTCTATCGTCCGCCCAAGTCGATTTTCTAATTCTTGTACCCAAGTAGATTTACGGTCGGTGCCCATTCCTTTAAGCCACCAGTCCGTGGGGAACTCGACGCCGTAATCTGCCCAGATTTGGGCTGTGGATTCATACGCTGGGCTCTCGGTATCAATGATGGTTCCATCAAAATCTAGAATCAGTGCTCGCTTGTTGGTGCTCAAACCAGAACTCCGATAACTGCTTGCACTAAGCCGTCTGTTGTTTGGTTTTTTGCGACGCCGGCTACCTCAAGCCCTTGTACCCGACATTCTTCAGCTGTTGTTTTTCCGATAGTGACGATCTTGGTTGCCGTGCGTCCTCCAGTTTGTTCTAGATGACCATTCACAGCAGAGGGCGAGGCGAAAGTAACGGCATCAGCGCTAACGGCTCGCNTGNCCAANTCATCTTCTAGTGACGGGACCACAGTCCTATANGCGGCGACACGNTCAACTTTCCAGCCCTTATTTTGCAGTCCTTCGTACAGTTCAGTCCTGCCGTCTGAAGCCATCGGTATTAAGACGTGATCATCAGGAGTTGGAGCTGGGAATGCCTCAGCTAAGGAAATGCCATCACTATTAATTGGCACGAGGTCCGGTTCTCGTTTGAGTTCGGACAGAACTTTGGCTGCCGTAGATAGCCCTATCGCCGCTATCTGTAATCCCTCAATTTTCTTCAAAACACCGCGTCGGGCCGCTCGAGCCATAAGAGCAGAAACGGCATTCGACGACGTAAACGCTAGCCACGAAAATCGTTCAAGCCTGAGGAGAGCATCGTCTAGTGGTTGACCTCCATCTAAGGGTGGGACCACCGCAATTGCAGGAGCGGGTATAACTTCTGCACCGACCTCGCCAAAAGCTTGGATCAGATCACTGCTTTGGTGAGATGCTCTCGTTACTACAACTGATTTTCCTGCGAGTAGATCGACGCTCAAGAGGTATCTCCACCCTTGGCAAGCAAGTTGTATCCTCCGCTCGCTAATAATTCTTGAGCTGTTTGTGCTCCCAACGTAATCGGGTCTTCACCTTGGTGTTCTGTCCGCAGAACAGTGCTGCCGTCAAGGGAAGCAAGCACTGTCTCTAAACACAGCGAATCTCCTACCTTGTAGGCATAGGCGCCGACCGGGAGTTCACAACCACCACCGAGTTCGGCCAGGTACGAGCGTTCAGCCATGACACACGTACCCGTCAATTCGTCGACAATGGATGAAATCAAGCCGATTGTCTCTCGGTTGTCATCTCTGCACTCGATAGCAATCGCGCCCTGGCCTACTTGGGGAACCATTTGATCGGACTCAAAGACTTGATCGGCCAAATCTGAAATGCCAAGTCGGTCGAGAGCGGCCTTGGCCACTACTACCGCGTCGACGTCAGTCCCTTGGGCAATCTCAATTCGGGTTTTTATGTTCCCTCTCAGCCCAACAAACTTGAGGTCTGGCCGCAGATTGACAAGTTGCACACGGCGCCGCGCTGAACCTGTGGCGATCACACCACCTTCAGGTATCCGATCCAGTTGGTTGCCTATAAGAGCGTCCCTTGGGTCACCTCGCTCAAGAAATCCGACCAGATTGAGTCCACTCGTGGGCCTCGACCTCAAATCCTTGGCGCTGTGGACTGCGATGTCGGCTCGCCCTTCGAGGACCGCTATTTGGACTTCTTTAACGAAGACTCCTTCACCAGCCATGTCCTGGATTTGTCGTGTCCGATCTTTGTCGCCTTCGGTCGCGACCAACAAAAACTCAACTTCAATCCCTTGAGATTTCAGGCGAGAAGCGACAGCTTCGGCCTGCCAACGAGCTAGTGGGCTAGAACGGGTGGCGACAATCAATTGGACCCTCGTTTGAAGGTCGATGGGGTCTNGGACCGAGTGTGCAAGATGACAACCTTTTGCTCAGGCGAAGGCTTGCTTCGGTGCAGCAGTCTCGCAGTATCAGGAGCTTGTTTCCACTCCAGAGGAAAGTTGTACGGAGATTTTTGTGGTCCNGAGTTACCAGGTTACGAAAAGGAGNTGAACAGTAGCNGCCATGATGATGAGAAATAGGAGANCCGCCAACACCATGGTGGTGCCAGGTCTCATGTTGCTTCTCGCAACATNACTTCTGCACCNACCNCAAGCTCATCAGGGACNACACCTTCCTGCTGGCCNGTCGCGATTGCCANCAAACCATATTCGTCNTCGACTANAGCAAGNTGTCCTGGGTTTACTTCNTCTGGATGCTGTANCCGAACTACACGTCGNTCATCGCCGAATTCCAAAATTATGACATCGCCCAACCCNGANAGCGTATCCCGGTCAATNTTGAGTTGAGCCGCTCCCTGTCGAGTGCGACGAATCACTTCNGCTGATATTGCGCCATCAGTTTCTGTCCTTGGCACGGGGACAAGTGATGGGAGCAGGAGGGCGGGCTCTATCTCTTGACCTAACTCCAGAAGAGAACCTCCAGCAGCAACATGACCAACCACAGGGGCGATGATGTCACGAGCTGGGTGTGTCACTCCTGGTGAAGAATTGTGGAGGTCTTGGTTCGTTAGCTGCACTGCTTGGCTAGCCCCTCCGACAACTGCTACCGCAGCCCCCAACAGCCCATTATCGGGCCCTACCAATATTGATTGGCCTTCACCAACTGATACGGCTATCGCGGGCCGGCCAGCGAGATCCCCAACAGATGCCAATACAAGCCCTGGTGACAAATAGGGGACGCTCCGAGCCAGCATCAAGGCACCCGCGCGGATATCACCGGGTTTTATGTCGTGACATAGATCTATGACTTTTGAGGTTGGGCTCAGTTCATGCAATATGGATTGCAACAATCCGACGGATTCATCTTCCTTACCTAAATCCGTTACGCAAGTAATGGTGTCGAACTGTGCCATATCTCAGTCTTGGCCTAATTCC
This sequence comes from Acidimicrobiaceae bacterium, assembly GCA_002713975.1. Lineage (GTDB taxonomy): Bacteria > Actinomycetota > Acidimicrobiia > Acidimicrobiales > Poriferisodalaceae > MedAcidi-G3. Next base: position 40,683 of record PAVP01000003.1, read on the forward strand.
TGAGAGCGCCGACTAGCGGCTTCNATTGCTGCTGCAAAGGCNGCTCTCAGCCCATGATTTTCCAATTCTCTCAAACCCGCGGCAGTNGTNCCCCCTGGGGATGTGACATCAGCTCGTAACTCGGCGGGCGGTTTCCCNTCNGCNAGCAAAGTGGAAGCNCCNAGGAGAGTTTGAATGGCAAGNTCNGNTGCTACTGNGCGGCTAAGGCCGGTCATTACTCCAGCATCAATCATGGCNTCCGCTACTAAAAAGACGTANGCAGGACCTGAACCTGAGAGTCCCGTTACTGCGTCAAGAAGCCTTTCTTCNGTGCGAACAACAGTTCCGACNGCTCCCAAAATTNCTTCCGCCCANGCNAGGTCTTCTGGAGTGGNAACTGGGTTACCACAGATTGCNGCTGCTCCTTTACCCACCAATGCTGGAGTATTTGGCATTGCTCTGATCGCCGGAACAGCGGCCCCGGTTGCTTTATCAATGGCATCTAAGGTCACACCGGCAGCTACTGATAAAAGCCGTTTCGTTCCTGCTTCAGCAACTTGTTGGGCTACGGAAGCTACGACATCGGGTTTCGTAGCGATAATCGAACCTTCCGATGGTTCCATTTCTGCAGACACCCGCACACCGTAGGTCTCGATTAGTTCCTGGGCACGAGTAGTTGAGGGCTCAACGACAGAAATATTTTTAGCGTCGTGTCCGTTACGCAGTAACCCACCCAGTAACGCCGCACCCATTTTCCCGCCGCCAACAATCAGGAGTTCAACCATAGGGTCCACGGTAGCGGTCGACTTCGCCAGCGACTCAGCTCTATTTACTCCGCATCCTTTTCGGGCGCATCTTTCAATTGCCTGGCGAAACCCATTTTGAGCGCCGTACGCCAATAACGCTCAACATATTCCCAAATAGTCCCAAGGATCCGATCCAGTTCATCTTCATCCACCGCGTGAAACGGGAGTTCACCAGTGAGAAAAACCGCGTGTTCAGGGCCGATCCCAAACTGGGCTCCCACTAGGTCATAATTTCGGCGAAGTAAGAGCTCAAACAATTCTTCTTTATTGTCGTCCGGGTACGGCAAAAAGTAAGTTTCGTATTTCAAAGTTCTTTGACCGAGGGTGAGCCACACGGTGGTGACATCACGTTCTTCACCTTCAAGACGGGCGTACCATCTTCTTTCGATGTCTTCATCACGGGCTACGTCTAGAAGTATGGGAAGTTCTTTTTGCTGACGTCGGAACCAGTCGTCAATTATTTGCTCCAAAGCGTCCAGTTCGTCTGGTCTTGCAACATCACGCGTCACGCGCAAGAAACCAGTTCTTTAGACGTCAGACGCCCAAAGACCTCTATAGCGTTCGCCGCGCCAAGATCCCAACTGTTTAGCGTCGCTCGCTGAGCTCCACGACGACCCATTTCGTATCTCATTTCAGGCTTGTCGAGCAGTTCATCTATTGCAGCTGCGAATATTTCTTGATCACGTTCAGCTACTAGGAGCCCTGTGACACCGTTCACAACGTTGTCTCTAAGGCCACCAACATTGCTAGCAACTACGGCCGTACCGCAGGCGGCTGCTTCAAGCGCTACAAGCCCAAAAGATTCGGATCGACTCGGCACCAAACAGATGTCAGCAGCTCGATAGTAGGCAGGCAACGCTTGATGCGGCTGCGGTTCAATAAATACGACGCGATCTTCGAGCCCATTAATTTCAATCTGCTGCTGCAGAGCTTTCAGTGTTTCCGGGCCTTCATCTCCTGAAAGACCTCCGACAACAACTAACTGTGCATCTTGGCTTTTGCTCGAAGCTAANGCTCCAATAGCNACGTCTAGNCCTTTGAGCGCCTGNATGCGACCGACGAAAAGGAGCACNGGGTAATCNCCTAGGCCTATTGCGGCCCGAGCAGAAGGCAAAGGCCCAGGACTGAAAANGTTGCTATCCACGCCGGGGGTCAATATTTCAATTCGATCCNGGGGAATTCCGTAGAGGGACGTCAACTGGTCTGCTTCNACGCTNCCNGAAGCAAAAACAGCNTCTGCGCAACCNATAACGGCTTCTTCTGCCCGAATTCGGTCTTCCGGTTCTGAGTCGCCAGCGATGCTTTTAATTCGACCCAAAGTATGNAANGTCACNGCCAAAGGAACATCAAATTGGTGCTTNAGGNGGTGCCCTGCGACGNCTGATAGCCAGTANTGGGCNTGNAACGCGTCGACAGGTCGTNTATCCAAGTANGCCGCAACTCCTTGTGTCCANNGATCAAGAACTGCTGGGAGGTCACCTTTTTCGAGGCCGTAGGGTCCCGCCTCGATTTGTATNACGTTGACTCCCGTTTCAAGTTCAACGAGNTCNGGGACNTCCGGATTTGTNCGNCGGACATAAACATCACATTCGGTTCCCTTNTTCGCCATCGAGGCNGCTAGCTCGCGAACATANACATTTAGTCCTCCGCTGTCACCAGCNCCTGGCTGGTCTAAGGGNGACGTATGCATGGACAGAACGCCTATTCTGCGNATGGGTCCATCAGGCATGGGAGTGAATTCGACTTCCGTCACGAANGACCAAGGTATGCCACTGGCTGCAACTACTCCACCCGATTCTGAATTGNGTGAGNTTTCTAGAGATTTAGTGCCACTTNTNCAGCAGTCCATAATGGTGCGACTACNACATGTGAGGCTAGCAGNGAGGTCCGNTGACCATCTCGGGACACAAGCAGTCGCATCATTAACCGCCCAAGCAGAATGGCGACACTGAGCACACAAGCAAACACCCAATATTGATTCGGAGAGATCGACGACACCGACAATTGGACTGACGTCCAGAGAAGCGCTAACGAGCCACCAATCGCCACGACGGGCGCAAATTGGTGACGTGGTCGCCCACTTCCACACAATTCCAAACCTAGATCGTGGAAAAAAATTAGCACCAGTAATAAGCCTGCCGACGAAGCATCACGAAGAGCCAACGTAATGAGACTGGACGCGGCAATGCCCGCAGGTAACCATCCGCCCAGGATTCTCGCTGTTTGAAGCAACAGTGAAGTGGACCCTCTCTCACCTATGGCAGCTATTAGCGGCGTGGCAACCAGTGCCCCCACCAGAATCAGTGCCGATAACCGAAAATCGTTGAAAAGTCCGCTACAAGCGACAAGCAATAGCAACGATGACGCCGGTATGCGTTCGAAAATGGAAGATCCAGCAAAGTTGGATGAAACTGAAGCAGCCACCAGTGCCACGCCTATTCCAAAGGCAGTGGCTCCTAGGGACAGCAAAAATATTAGGCCACACAGTCCTACGAAGTGATAGCTCAAGAAGCCGCTACCCGCCCCATACAACTTTGAGAATCTATGCAGAAAAGTGCGCATTAACCGCCCGAGACCGGCGGGAGTACTGCCACCTCATCACCACTAGAGATTGTTGAGTCTCCCTCTACGGGTTCCCCGTTAAGCCATACCCGACTTATAGACAAGATCTGGGTGAACTCTTCACCTAAGTCATCTTGTGCTTGAACAAGCAGGTCTTGGACCGTGCTGGCCTCAAAAGTCATGGTCCCATTACCTGCAATTTCTCGTGCACCTGCAAAAAGTCGAAGAGTTACCTTGGCCATGTCCGGATCCTATCTTCGGTTGCGGTGGGGCTTCTCTACCAAGCCGCTACGTTCTTTGATGTAACTATGAGGGAGACCAATTCCTGGTGGATGTACTCATCCTTAGACATGGGCAATCTGAGTGGAACGCTCAAGGCAAATGGCAGGGTCAAGCCGATCCCCCATTAACCGAGCTCGGAGAACAACAAGCAGCATCAGCTGCACAGCAGCTACTCGATATCGGCGAAAGTTTCGACAGAATTGTGTCTAGTGANTTAAAGAGGGCCCACCACACAGCTGAAATCATCGCTCTACTCCTAGGTGGGAAAAGCGTCACAGTTCATNCTGAGTTCCGTGAACGGGCCGCGGGGATCTGGCAAGGCCTAACACGCTCCGAAATTGAGGCTTCCTGGCCTAATGCCATTGAGGAGCAACGTTGGCCAGAGGGTTACGAACCCGATGATTCAATAATCAGCAGGGTGATGCCCGGCCTGGTGCGTTTGGCACAAAACAACAAACGTGTTTTGTTAGTCGGTCATGCNGGTTTGATCCGNGCGTTGGATCGCGTCACTGATGCCCCGCAAGCGGCAATCACAAACCATCTTTCCGGNAGGTGGTACGAGTTGCGAGATGNACTAACTCCAGGCAGCGTTGCCGATTTTTCCGTGCAGACTCCGGATCATGACTTGGAATAGAGCGTCTCTCGCTCGCGAATTTATGTTTCGCTGACCCATGACGCAGCCGTCACGGGATCTGTTCCGTCAGCTAATGCCCGCAACGTTGACTCAACCTTCGAGAACTCAATCTCATACCCGTCAAGTTCCCCTTCTGTTAAGGGTCTGCTTGGCTCGACGCCAGAATCTCGGTCGTTATCCACACCGTCAGTTTAGATTCGACATGAAGTTCAATCGGTGAACTAGAAGGTAATTCTGAGAACCTGGGCTTCCGAGCGATGAAGGCCTAGCTCTGACTGATGCACTGCAATTGGGCTTTGGTTGTAGTGACATCATCACGGTTGAGTCCTATCAGCACTACCGCTTTCGGCGCCTCTCCTGACCATCGCTTAANTTCCCAACGTCTTCCAACTACCTGTAATTGGAAAAGGTTCCCCTCGAAGTCCTCGAACCATCCTTTTGCTCGCAGCAGTCCGTGAGTCGACTGGTCAAAGAATTCCCCGAGATCCATGGGCTTCCAGGGACCTGCTGGTTCCACAACAAGGGAAACAACAGCTAAACCACCCTTGCCTTCACGGCTGGCCATAGAGACACCTTGTACGGCCGCGCCAACTACTAAACCAAGATCAATCGCACCATCGTTAGCCTGAATGATTCTCCCTCCTGGAGCTACCTCGGCAATGAGTTTTAGGGCAAGTTGTCGTTCTGGCTCTTTGACAAGGTCACCTTTGGACAGAATGACGAGATGAGCGGCTTGTAGCTGACGAACGACTATTGCAGCAATTCGTTGATCAGCGAGTTGAGTATCGAGAGAACTAGCGTCGGCCACAGAAACAATGCCATCTAAACGACAGTTGTTGGCGCCTTGCACTATCTGACCGATCGCAATTGGGTCCGCGATGCCGCTGGCCTCAATTACAACCGCGTCATAGCTACCTATGGTTGCCAAATGTTCAAGCTGATTCACCAAGTCGTCTCCAAGCACACAACACACACAGCCATTAGATAGCGAGATTTGTTGGAGACTNGCGTCCTTTACTAAATGTGCGTCAACTTCAACAGCACCTACATCGTTAACCACAACGGCAATTCTCAAACCTTCCGGATTTTCGAGTATGTGGCGAAGAACTGTGGTTTTGCCGCTGCCCAAGAAACCCGTAAGCAGTGTCACATCTAGTTCCGTGGACGTAGTGTCGTTTTTCTGAGTGCGGTCTCGCGCCGCGTGCAAAGTCGAAACAACACTGCTCCACGCAGCGTCCACTTCGCCAGAAGACATCTCAGTTGGTTGATTCACCGGCAAGCACTGTGTCGCAGACCTCAATATCTTTGAGGTTTCGTGGATCCACCTCATANGGGTCATCTGCCAGAACGGTGAAGTCGGCGTGCTTGCCAACCTCGATAGACCCGAGTCGATCATCTCGGTTCAATATGTACGCCGCATCAATGGTGATTGCACGTAAGGCCCTGTCGACTGAAATTCTTTCTCCGGGTGCAAGGACTGTTTCTCCATCGGCACCTATCCGGT